>JAFGAY010000313.1 GCA_016933425.1 Pirellulales bacterium | reverse complement strand
TCGAGCCTCAGCGATACTGTCGCACGGCGTCGTACAGGGCGAGGAGGTTTTCGGTCGGCGTGTTGGCCTGGACGTTGTGGACTGGGTTGAAAACGAACCCGCCGCCGGCGCCGAATATTTCGATTCGTTCCTTGACCTGTTCGCGGATCTCGTCCGGCGTGCCGAAGGGGAGTGTTTTTTGGGTGTCGATTCCGCCGCCCCAGAAGGTGGCCCGGGCGCCAAACCGCGACTTGAGCACCCGCGGATCCATGTCGGCCGCCGAACACTGCACCGGATTGAGGATGTCGAAACCGGCGTCGAGGATGTCGGGCAACAGCGCCAGGATCGAGCCGCACGAGTGGATGAACGTTTTCCACGACGTGTGCTCGTGGATCCAGTCGTTGATCCGCCGGTGGAACGGCTGGTAGAGCTTTCGATAGTTCTCGGGGCTGATGAACGGCCGGCTCTGGGTGCCGAAGTCGGTGCCGGTGACGAAGACGGCCGCCAGCCGGTCGCCCACTGCCTCGTGGATTTTCGTCAGGTTTTCGATGCCGATCTCGCACTGTCGATGGAAAACTTCGTAAACGTAGTCGAATCGGAGCACGGTGCTCATGTACCATTCGGCCACGTCGCGGATTCCCTTGGGGCGTTTGAGCTGGGGGGCCGGCACCAGCGCGATGTCGCCGAACGCCGTGCCGCCGAAGTTGCCGACGATGGCCTGGTCGGTTTCGCGCCAAAGACGCTCGGTCGTGGCCGCGTAGTCTTGTAATTCATCGTCCGACACATGGCCGAACTCTTCCAGATTGTCCTCGACGTTGAGCCGCTCGTCGTCAATCGGATCCTGTCGCGTGATCGAGTCGAAATAGTATCCGCCCTGGGGCATCCGCGCGCTGGGGGGAACCGACCGGTCGCCCTCGGGATACATCAGGATGTCGCCGTTGGCGTCGGGCTCGGTGTTGAACCCGCCGGGTACGAGCACGGGCGTGCCGTCGAAGAGGGTCCATGGCTTCCAGTCGTCGTTGACGAATCCGAACATGCTCCGCCGCGAGCCCATGCCGACCACGTCGACGCCCAGAGCCTCGATCAGATCGGGCCCGATTGCACCCAGCATCTGGTACGATTCGACCACCTTGACCGGCGTGCTCGGCGCGTCGAGCCCGAGGACCTGGCGCAACAGATAGACCGACGAGACGTGCATGCCGGTGACGGGCGTGCCGCCGAGGTCCAGGGGTACCCGGTCGGGCTGCTGGTGGTCGAGTGCCGCTTGGACGCGCTGGCGTGAGTTCATGAAATCCACCCTTGGATTGCGAGATTTGAATGAAAAAAGGCGTGCAGTCCACTCTTGCCAATCCCCCCCATGGTCGCCGAAATGAACGCATTTGTCAATCAGGCCCACATAATTGAGTGCAGTAATGATTGAGGGCCGTACGCGATAAAATGCGAATGGAGGGCCACTACTTCTGCGAAGGTTAATAACGCTTCAGTAAGTAATGGCAACTGGCTGAAGTGTTGCCCTTAGCGTCCAGGCGCGTGAGGCGGGGTAAACTGGTTGATGTCGACCGAGCCGACGCCGCCCGATTGGATTTTTCGCGTTTTCAGCGAGAATCGGATCCATTGGGCGGAGCCTCGGTTTTGAAAACCGCCCACGTTTTTTTGGCGAAGCAGGGTTGCTTTGGTCTGCCCGTCTCCTTCAAGCAGCATGATGCCCTTGTTTTGGTCGTAGCACATCCGCGTGCAGAAGGCGGCGTAGTCGGGACCTTCGATGCGGGTGTTGCCGATGGCCTCGAGTTCGACCGAAGGGCCGTCGGCGGTTGGGGAGGGCATTTCGCGAACCATCAACTGATCGGTGTTCAACTGCCCGCCGTCGGGTCCCCATGCGTCGGGATTGTCCTCGGGCAGCATGGCGTCCCACGATTCGACCGGCCCGAACAGGGTACACACCTGGTCGTGGAAGGTGATTTCGCGTCGGTGGACGTCGCCGGCGATGCCTCCTTGAAATCGTACGTAGAGGTAGTTGATTTTGTCGGCGGCCGTCGCATCGGTGGTTGGCGGGCGTTGGCGGAGTTCGGCCAGCGGGCCGGGCCCGCCCGAGCCGCGGCGCCAGCCGCGGACCCAGCCCGGCCCGTCGGCCGAGAGCGCCCCCGTCGTGTTGTTGACCCTGAGATTTTGGGTTTCGATCTGTTCGCGCGATTGCTGCACGGTGGGATTGGCTGGGTCGAACAAGCGGCGTTCCATCCAAACCCGGCCCTGGCAGCGGAGTTCCTGGAGTTGATAATCGGCCGGATCCTGGAGGGTCCGCGCGTGGTCGAAACGGACCATGCGATCGAGGCTGACTTCGAGTGTTTCAGTGAGCAATTGCTGGAACTGTGAGACGCCGCGGACGTTGCCCTCGAAGTGGACCGTGCGCCCGTCGAACCACATGCGTTCGGTCCAATCGACGCGCAGCGGATCCTTGGCCGCAGTCGGCCCGCCTTGTGGGTTGCCGGCCGCGGGGGTAAGTTCCATGAATCCGCGGTCGTCGATCCATAGGCGGTTGGTGCCGGCATTGAGGTTGATGTTCGTACCGACGATCGTCATCCCGCTCCCTTCAAAATAAGCCGGTCTTCCCTTAATCCCCAAGGCCGCGTGGGGTTTCGAGGCGTCTTTGACGTGGATCAGATCGCCGCGGACCACGACCGGTTTCTCGTCGGCCGTGGCCTTTTGGGTTTGAATCAGGCTGACGCGGTCGATAATGGTCAGCTTGTCGACGTCGGCCCGTTTTCCCCCGTCGCGCAGAACCAGTTGTGCCTCCAGCGCCCGGCCCGTCACGTGGAAATGGCGATCCGGCGATTCCGAAGCGGTCCGTTCGTCGCGAGGCCCGGCGTCGGCAGCCGATCTGGAAGCGTCGGCCGGCCCCGCCTGATCGACCGGGACGCCGGCAGCGCCTTGTTGATCTTGCGCAAACCAGGCCCGAAGCTCCTCGACCTCGCAGGAAATCTGAGGCGCGCCGAGCCGGACGCTGCCGTCGGCCCGCATTCCGTGGGGCTCGAGTTTGAAACCTCTTGGTTCAGCCGGGTCGGGCATTTCGTTGAGATAGAAATGAATCGCGTCGGCCGCCAGTTGGCCCAGGGCGCCATAGGCCAACGACGCGCCGCCGGCGAGCGAAATGACCTGGTTTTGCTCGAACGGTTGGACCCGTAATTGGCCATTCCATCGGGCTTCAAAAAGTTGGCCCGACCGATTGCCGGCCGACGCGTGGATCCAACCGGGTCCCTCGGCGGCCACGCGACCCAGCCGCCACGGCGGCTCGGGCGACCAGTAGCGGAGATAGCGGGCCTCGATCCGGCGGTCTTCGTGGCGGAAAAAGACCGGCTGTCCGTCGGGTTCGCCGTCCAGGGCCAGGTCTTGGGTTATGAGGTTGTATTCGAGATGCCCGGCCCGCCCGTCGGCCGATTGACTGGGAAACTGAAACACGACGGGACGTCCGACGGCCTCCAACCGGCACGGTTCGAGGTCGTTCGGTTTGGCCGGTTCCTCGGACGCGCGGGCCCGGCCGGCAACGACCGGTTGCGCGGCGCCGCGGCGCCGGAAATAGATCGACAGGCGGTCGCAATTTCTGAGTTGGTCCGGCGGGCCGGTGGCGTTCGACGCCGTGACAACCACGTTTCGATCGAAAGTCGCTTTCTGCTTGACGGCGTCGAAACGAAAGGGGCCGTCGCAGGTCACGTCGACGGGCATCGTGCCGGCGAGCGGGGCGGCGGGTTTTTCCGTCGCGGTCGGCGGTGGCAAGGAGGGGGAGGAAAACGCGGTGGCCGGTCCCAGGTTCTTTCTCGGCAATTCCAGGTGGAGACCGTCCAGATGGGCCAACTCGAATGACTCCAGGCCGGCCACGTTTGGGCCCTGGCTGCTTCCCCCCGACGACGCGCCGTCGCCGCGCAACAAACGAAGCCGCAAACCGCGGCCCGAACCAAAATGGGGCCCATGGCGAAATCGGACGACGTGCGGCGTCGACACCAGATCCTCGCTGAGCTCGACGTCGCGGGTCACAATCAGCAGGTCGTCGCTTGGGTCGTCGGGCTTGCCCTTGCTTCGGATGGTGATGGGCCCGTCGAGTCGGCCGCTTTTGAGCCGCCCGATTTTCAACCGCGACAGGTCGAACGAATCGTGGAACTGAAGTTTAGCGCCTTCGGGTGCTTCGAGAACGACGGCCCGGCGGAGCAGTTCGTCCGACGCGGCGCCTTCGACCTCGGGCAGCAGGATGACCGCGCATGGCTTGATCAGGACGTTGCCGCTCGGATCGGTCTGATAGTCGCCGATCAGCAGTTTGAGCCGATCGCTCTGGAGAATCTTGGGATTGACAATTTGCATCGTGCCGGGCGGAAACAGCACGGCCAACTCGGCCGCCTGTTGGCTGTCGCCTTGCTCGAGCCCTCGGGCTTCGTCGGGCGAAAGCCGCGCGGCGCGCTTTGCCGCCAGCGACGGCTCGATCATCGGCACGGCCGTCAACGCGTAGGTCCAATAAACGACCAACACGATCACAAAACTGCCGGCAATACGCGCCAGATGGTTCATGAAGGGTCAACGGGTGAAATGGTCTTCGTTTTGGAACCACGGATGAAGTGGGAACCACGGATGAACACGGATCGACACAGATAAAGCGAGGATGGCATCTGTAGGTTCGGTTATTACCACCGATCCCTAATCCCTCTCTGTCAGGCACAGCCTGACCTACGGGTGCATGTGTGTTTATTTGGCATATTCGTGGTTATCTTCAAGTCATGTATGGTTGGATCAGGTCGTTCCATCGTCCCTGGGCGCGCAGGATCATTTCGATGGTCTCGCGGATCGCGCCGGCGCCGCCGGCCAGCCTTGTTATGTGCGCGGCGGCGCGCCGGGCCTCCTCGCATGCGTCGACCATCGCCACTCCCAGGCCCACGCGGCCGAGCACGGGCACGTCGGGCAGATCGTCGCCCAGGTAGCAGACTTGCTCGGGTCGCAAATCGAGTTCCTCGCGGATCGCTTCGACCGTCGCGAGCTTGTCGGTCACGCCCTGGCGTAGAATGTCAATTTTCAACTCGGCGGCGCGGGCCGCGACCATGTGCGAGGTTCGCAAGGTGATCAGCCCGAAAGGCCGGCCCGACTGCTGCCACAACCGAATGCCCTGACCGTCGCGAATGTGGAAGACCTTCGATTCGATTCCCTGGTTGTCGTAGATCAATCGGCCGTCGGTCAACGTACCGTCGACGTCCGACAAGATCAACTCGATCGCTTCACACCGCCGCTGGACGTCCATGCCGACTGCTTTCGGAGTTGAGGGATTGATACTGTGGGCCGGGTCGTGACCCGGCGTTGAAGGCGTTTATTGCCGGGTCGTGACCCGGCCTACAAAGTGTGTCGATCCGCGTTCATCCGTGGTTTCCATTTTTTACGCCGCCGACTCGCGTTTTGGTTCGCCGAGAATCGGGCAAACGCCGACGTCGACGCGCGACTCCTGCTCCTTCGGCAACATCCCGACAACGTCCGTGATGTCGATCATGCCGATCGGGCAGCCTTTGCCGTCGATCACCGGCAACTCACTGATCTTTCGCCTAGCGATAATCTCGACCGCATCGGCCACCAGCGAACCGACGTGGACTGCCAGCGGGCCGGCCGTCATGACCTCCCGGATCGCCACGTCCAAGAGTCCCTCGCGGTGATGCTCGAACAATCGCGCCAGGTCGCTGTCGGTAAAAATGCCCGAGAGCTTGCCCCGGGCGTCGACCAGCATGACGGCCCCGCTTCGCCGGCCCGGTTTGCTGACGTTCACCAACACCTGGCGGACGGTATGATCCTCGCCGGCCACGCGGCACGCTTCCAAGGGACGCATGAGATGTTCGACCCGGCTGAGTTTCTGGCCGAGCGTGCCGGCCGGATGGAATCGGGCGAAATCCTCTCGGCCGAAGTCGCGCATCTGGCTGGTGACCAGCGCCAGCGCGTCGCCCACCGCCAGCATCACTGTCGTGCTCGTGCTGGGGGCCAGGCCCAGTGTGCCGGCTTCCTCGAGCGAGCCCATCTCGATAGTCACGGTGGCCGCGCGGCCCAGCGTGCTGTCGTCGCGGGCCGTGATGGCGATGATCGGAACTCCCAGCTCGCGCAGCGAGGGGAGCAGCCGTGTGATTTCCTCGGTTTCGCCGCTCTGCGAGAGCACAAGCACCACGTCGTCGCGGTGGACCCGGCCCAGATCGCCGTGGACGGCCTCGGCCGGATGAAGGCAATGGGCCCGAGTACCAGTCGAGGCGAGCGTGGCCATGATTTTTTGGCCCACCAGCCCCGCCTTGCCCATGCCCGACACGATAACGCTTCCCCGGCAGTGATAGAGGTAATCGACCGCCTCGCAGAATCGGGGGTCGAGCCGTTCGGCCACCGCGGCCAGCGCGCGGCTTTCGAGGCAAAGAATTTCGCGAGCCAAGCGGAGCTTCTCGAACGGGCTCAACCTGGAGGATTTGACGGCAGCGTCCTTGCTCATCACCTTGTCGTCCTTGACAAAGGGAATACGTACTTGGATTACGGGTTCGAGAAACCAGCCATTTTCTCGGTGTGCATTGGTCATAAACCGCGTTTTTGTAATGCCGCCTTGACAAAGTCCGGGAGTGGTTGCTTTGCTTTCTTCGCTTCCTGAGCAAGCAAATCGTAGTCACGAACTTCATCGCCCGTCCATGTTACATCGAGGCGACGGACAGGCCGCAGGGCAACATGTTTATAATCTTCCGGGCTAGCCCAATAACATGCGTGGCAGAGTTTCGATTTTTTCTTATTGGTCCAATTTTCACAATGTTCGCAGGACCACGATTTGGCTCGATTACAAGAACCGCAGATTAACTGGAATTCATCGGGTGCGATCTCGCCGCCACCTTCTCCGCCAACCTCATATGGAACGCGATGATCTACCTGTAAATAGCGTGCTGCGTACCGCATCAAACACACGCCACACCGACACCCCAGTTTTTCGATCAGGGATTCCTTGAATTTCTTCGAGAATACTTTGCGGCCCGCAAGGACCCCGTCGCGTATCATGGACGGATCGGCAAAGCGGTATGCGGCTATGCTCTTGCCTTGGCTATCCATGATGCGAAAAGTTTCAAGTGGTATCCCATGTTCCCGCACATCGCGCGCGGCGCGCGGTGGATGGTCATAGCCGTAGAGGTTCCTCAAGTCCTCCGTGGTAACGTGGCCATGCTTCAAGATATGATTGATGACTGTCTTCGCACGTTTGGCCGTGACAGCATTAACCTTCTTGATGAACCACTTAGGCAGTTTTCGCGGCACGATTGGTAATCCTTTACCTTCAACCATTCCCTCACCACGCGAATTCCATTTGCGGGTTTGTCTTTTTTTTGAGGGATATTACTTTGGCCAAAGCGGGGGAGATATAGAGCGATTCGTAGGTATCGTGATCCCTGCCCAGTAGGGTTGCCTGGGTAGAACGTCCGGCGTGAACTTCGATGTGAATAAGACCCAAGCGTTTGGGCAATGGTTTGCCATAGCTTTTCTCGCCCGTCCGTCCGTCGTAACTCACAAGGTACATGCACCCCTTGTCATTCAATGTTTTGAGACTGTCGCAAAACTCTCCGTGGTCGATCTTGGGGCGGTAGCGGTTGTCGCGATTATGGCACACGCCTTGATAGGGTGGATCCAAATAGACGAGATCGGAGGAATCGCAGTCGGCGATCACATCGCGATAGTCGGAAGATCTGACTTCCGTTCGCCCACGCAAGAGCGACGAGGCTCCCACAATTCGCTCCCGCATGGTATCGGGGTGAGCGCCCTTGCGCCGGTTGTCAGGACTATTATTGAATTGACCCTGCCCGTTATAACGAATTGCCGCTTTCACGCAACGAGCCAGAAGATACAGGAAGTACTCTGGCTTATGCGTCGCATTGAATTTGTCGCGGACGAAGTCATAATACTCGCGTTCCCGTCCGATCTGTGCTTTCCAAAGTTTTTGATATCCGGCTGCAATCTGTTCCGGGTAGTTGATAATGTTGCGCCATAAGTCAATCAAGGGAACATGCGCGTCGTTAATCAAAAAAAAATCCGACAAGCCACGAGACGCGGATGCTAATGAGATGGCTGCGGAACCCGCAAAGGGTTCGACAAGACGGGAGGTGTGGGCAGGGAAATACGAAAGGATAAGCGGCGCAAGATTGCGCTTGCTACCCTGATATGGTATCGGGTGTGGCACGTCCCATCGCCGATAGTTTTTCACTGTCTCATTCATCGTTTGCATGATACCGCAACTAGTGAACAGCGGTCAATTGAGACTTTATGTCCGCGATAGCGACTCGCATGGGGGGTGCTCCATCCGAACCGCGATCGTCAGGGAGCGGCGATACAGCAGGGATTCCAGAGCATAAGATGCCGCTCCCTTACGGTCGTGGTTCGATTTTGTTGGCGTGTATCTTCTTAAGTGTTTCTTAAATAAGGAGTTGCGTTCTCGGTTGTGGCCGGCCCATTTTTCGCTAAAATTGATTGGTTGCACGTGGATTGACCCAGGGGCCCTTATTGGAGACCAACCAAAGTGATCGTCACTACCAAGGATCTGTTCCGACACGCCTACGGCAACTATGCCGTGGGGGCTTACAACATCAATAATCTCGAGCAAACCGTGGGGTTGTTTCGTGGCAACCTGGGCAAGTCGGCCTCGAACGACGGCCCGGTCGACCCGAAGACCAGCGCTCCGTTCATCATTCAGATTTCGCGCGGGGCGCGGAGTTACACCGACAAGCGGTTTCTTGAAGCGTTGATTCGCACGGCCGAGCAGGTTTTTCCCGAGGCCATTTTCGCCGTCCATCTGGACCACGGGACCGAGGAAGCCTGCTACGACTGCATCGACAGCGGTTTCTACAGTTCGGTCATGATCGACGCCTCGCACCATCCGCTGGACGAGAACATCGCGGTGACGCGGCGCGTGGTCGATCGGGCCCACGCCAAGGGGATCGTGGTCGAGGCCGAGTTGGGCCAGCTCGGCGGCGTTGAGGAGGACGTCGTGGGAAGCGTTTGCCTGACCGACCCGGACCAGGCGGTCGAATTTGTCGAGCGGAGCGGGTGCGACTCGCTGGCCGTGGCGATTGGCACCTCGCACGGCGCCTATAAATTCAGCGGCTCGCAGGGTCTCCATCTCGACGTGCTCGAAAAGATTCAAGCATTGCTCCCCAAGCAGTTCCCGTTGGTCATGCATGGTTCGTCGAGCGTGCCCAAGCAATGGGTCGATCGGATCAACGCGGCCGGCGGCAAACTCGCCAACGCGAGCGGCGTGGACGAAAAGCAATATCTTCCGGCCGCCAAGCTGGGTGTTTGCAAGGTCAACATCGACACCGACGGCCGGCTCGTCTGGTGCGCGATCCACCGCGAGCATTTCCGCGACAAGCCCGAGGACTTCGATCTCCGCGGCCCCGGCAAGGAGTTCATGCCCGCCTATGCCGAGTACATCATCCACAAGAACCGGATGCTTGGCTCGGCCGGCCAGCTTGAAGGCGCCCGCAAGTCGCTTGCGGCCAAGAGTCGTTAGCCTGTTGGCTCCATTTTGGGCAGCAGAATCTGGAGGGACGTGCTCCGTCGCGTTCGTTTTCCGGGTTGTTTGTGGCCACGACGGAGCGTGGCCCTCCAAGGGCGCGACAAGAAACTTTACGATCAACATCAAAACATGCTCTATCGCAGCATTCCTTGCTGGCCGCACATCGGCACGTGAACCGGCTCGCCCGGCTTGCTCCATTGGAGAATGATCTGCCGGGCCGGCTCGGGCGATTGAGGACGCGCCATTTGAGGGCAGCTCGGACACGGCGAGCCAAGGTCCGATTCGGCTGGCGCCGCGCCGCGGCTCTCTGGATGCGCTAGCGGCACCAGCTTGCCCGACAGGACCAACTGGTCCCCCGGCGCTGCGCCGCGGGGAACATGGTGGATCAGATTCGGCTCGGGCCAAGGACGGCGGCCCGCCATGGCCAACTGCTCGCCCGGCGCCCGGACCGAGCGGGCCGGAGCTTTCGTGTTGCGAAACTTGTTCGATCGTCCGGCGCTTGCGTCGGCCAGGAGCGTTTCGGGCGACGCGGCGGGCCCGCGCGGCGCGGATTCAAGACGTGGATGGCCTTCACGAATCCAGGCCAGCCATTGGTTTTGCAATCGGCCAAGGTCGCCCAAGCCGTAATGACGATCGATCGCGGACGACCATTGATTGCTTGCGAGACCATCTTCGAGAAAAACGATGAATTTGCGCCGCCCGCCTTGCTGGATGAGGAAATCGGCCAGCGATAATCCTTGCGCGTAAAGGGGCATGACGTCCGGCGGGTACTCGGTCATGGCGAACATCTGGCTGAAGGGAATGCCGCGCCGGGTGCATAAGAACTCCTGGAGCATCCGGTAGTGTTTGTCCCGTTCGTGCGCGCATTCGACGCTCGTGGCCGCTCCCTCGTCGGCCCAGCGCGGCAACGGTCGGCGAAAATGACTAGCCAGGACCATGTGGGTGATCTCGTGCGGCAACACCGAGTCGAAAATCCGCTGACGCGAGCCCTGGATGCTCATCCGCCAGCCATAGACTTCGCCCCCGTTGAACATGAACGTCGTCGCCCCGCCCGCGCCCAGGGTCGGACTCACACGGACGGTCATCATGCACGGGGCCGCCCAGTCGGGCATCTCCTTGCCAAGCCACGCAATGGCCAGATCGCGGCGATACGTCTCGGCCGCCTGGGCAATTTGCCGATCGAGCGCCGGGTCGCCCGTCTCGACGATGAAATTGCGGCTCCGCGCACCAGCACCCATGGATACGAATAAAACGCCGGCCAGCAACAGCCAACAATACAAACGACGCGCCGCGACAAGGGATGCTTTGGGAAAGATGCGAGCTTCCATGCTCATGCGCCTCGGGGTTGGAAGATCGGGAGACGATTGGCCCCATCCGTGGGCCGTATGACGTATTGGGTCAATGATGCAAATCGCGGACCAAATCACAAGCTCGCGTCGTGCCGGCCGATTTTGCCCGCTACGCATCGACCGAATCGCGCCCCGGGACCATGCATCCGCCCGGCCGGCGCTTGTAACGTTTACAAAATCTAACCCATCGGCCCCCAGCGACAAACCCCGATTTCAACAAGAAACGGGCCATCCGGTCCAGAAAACCCCATAGTTATGGCACCCATGATAAGTCGTCCCGTGAGGAATGATGGACGAATTGCCCCCAAGACGATTCCGATCGCTGCCTAAATCGCCCGCCTTCTCACCCGTGCTCGACGACCTCCGCTCCGTCGGCGGCCGAGCAGACGTAGACGGCCGGAACCAGGCCCGTCTCGTCCTGGTAGCCGGCCGACACGGCGTCGACAAAAGCACGCGACTCGGCCGCGTCGATCAACGCCACCGCACACCCGCCGAATCCGGCCCCCGTCATGCGCGCGCCGTAACAAGCCTGGTGGGCCGCGGCATGGCGGACCATCGCGTCCAACGCCGGGCTCGATACCTCGAAATCGTCGCGCAGGCTGCGGTGGCTCTCGCCCAGCAACTCGCCCACGGCGCCGGCATCGCCCTGGCGCAGGGCGTCGACCGCGGCCAATGTGCGGGCATTTTCGGTGACGACGTGCCGGGCGCGACGGCGCGTGGTCTCGTCCAACTCGCCGGCCCGACGGTCGAACGTCGCCCGATCGACGTCGCGCAAGGCGGGAACGTCGAACCATCGGGCCGCCGCCTCGCATTGCTGGCGGCGCTCGTTATACAACGAATCGACCAGCCCACGCCGCGTCGACGTATCGAGCACGGCCACGGCTACGCCCGGCGGAAAAGCGACGGGCACACAATCAAGCGAACGGCAATCGATCAGCAGCGCGCAGCCGGCCCGGCCCGCCGCCGAAATCAACTGGTCCATGATGCCGCAGTTGACGCCGACCCAATGGTTCTCCGCGCGTTGGGCAAGCCGTGCCATCGTGGCCGGGTCCCAGGCGAGCGAACCGGCCGCCGCGAATGCCCGAGCCGTGGCCAGCTCGAGCGCGGCCGACGAGGAAAGGCCGGCGCCCACGGGAACGTTGCCCCACGCGACGCCTTCCCAACCGGCAAGCCGGAAACCGGCTTGGATGAGGCTCCAGGCGGTTCCTTTGACATACTCGTCCCAGTCGTGGCCCTCCTTGACCGGATCGTCCAGGTCGAACGCGGCGGGCCGATCGAAATCGAGCGAAAAAACCTCGACCCGACGATCGCCGCGCGGCGCCAACGCCAACCACACGGCCCGATCAATCGCCAGCGGCAGAACAAAGCCGTCGTTGTAGTCGGTATGCTCGCCGATCAAATTCACACGCCCCGGCGCCCGAACCACCCAGCGCGGCGCCCGACCAAATCGCCGCTCAAACGCGCCGACCACGCGATCATAGTCATTCAGATCGATACGCTCCAACGTTTCACCCTCCGCGTTTTCCGAGTTCGCATGGCAGAAGAAATTCCATGACACAAGAATACCGCACCCCGATCGTCCCGCAAAGACCCTAAAAGCTGCTATAAGGGAAAGCGAAAAAGCGGGATACGCGCGTACCTTCATCGCGACCGCCGCGGGCGGTTTTTGAAAAGGCTTTCAT
>JAFGAY010000312.1 GCA_016933425.1 Pirellulales bacterium | reverse complement strand
ATTGGCGGTCTGAAGGCATTCCGCGCGCATTTTCGGGCCTTGGTGCTCATAAACCCTTTTGACAGAAGGACTTCTGCGGTGGCCGTGAATAGTGTGGTCGTTTTTGCGGCAATAGCCCCGTGGCTGAAACCCCTCTGGCTGGTTGCGGCCGGCGTTTTGGCCATTTTGGTCATTGTGGGTTTGCTGCAGGCATTGCTCCGGGCAATTGCTCCGAAGCTGGCGGCCGTCGCCTCGGCGACGGCCAAGGAATGCTTGTCGCAACCGTTGTTTTACGTCCTTCTGGCCGTCGGCATCGGCGCTTTGCTGATTTTTCCGGTCTTCCCGTACTTCACATTTGGCGAAGACGTCAAGATGGTCAAGGACACCGGGCTGGTGCTCATCATGATTTTGTCGATCATACTGGCGCTGTGGACCGCCAGCACGTCGATCGCCGACGAAATCGAAGGGCGAACGGCCATGACCGTTTTGTCCAAACCTATTGCCCGATGGCACTTTATCCTGGGCAAGTTTCTCGGGATCCTTCTGCCCGTGGTGATACTTTTCTTGGTCCTCGGCTCGGTTTTTCTTTCCACGATATCGTACAAGGTGAAGTACGACGCCCGCGAAACGAGCAATCCGGCTCCCACGGCCGATCAATGCCGGGACGAGATGATTCAGGTGACGCCGGGGCTGGCGTTGGCCTTCATGGAGACCGTTGTACTCGCGTCGATCAGTGTAGCCATATCGACCAGGCTGCCCATGCTTCCCAACTTGATAATCTGTGGGGCAATCTACGTTCTGGGCCACTTAGTGCCCACCTTGGTCAACTCGACGGTGGGTCATCTTGTATTCGTTCGGTTTGTCGCCCATTTGTTGGCGACCGTCTTTCCGATGTTGGAGAATTTCAACATTTATCCGGCGATTGCCGCGGGTAAGGCCGTCGAGTGGAGTTACGTTGGTTACTCGGGGATATACTGCGTGATTTACAGCGCGGCCGCGATGTTGTTCGCGTTGTTTCTTTTTGAAAACCGCGACCTGGCCTGACGCGGTGCTAGCATCGCTTGCATTGCCGGCGCAACCGCCAAAGATACATCATCTTGTGTTGCTTCCGGAGGTCATCCCCAAAATGTGTTGGCGTCTTGTCGTGTCGCGCCGCACGGACTAGACTCGGCTCTGCATCCAATTGGGGTGTCCGCGTCGACCAACAACGGAATGTTGAGACATCCGTGGACGTGGCACATCCTTCAAGACAACGGCTGATCCTCGCGGAACGATTCCGCACGCGCGCCGCTCGGCTTCGGGCGGCCCGTCGTTCGGGGCGATCATCGGCCGCATTCTTCTCTTTCGCGCCATTCTTGCGGGGATTCTTGTTGCCGTCCGCGGGTCTCAACCTGGTGCCCTTGTCGTTTTCGACGGGGGAAGACACCCGATGGAACATCAAAGGAGTGTAAGATGATGCGCAAACCCGTGATCGGTCTGAATGCCGACTATCAATCTTCCCGAGGAATCAAGCCTGCCTACAGTTACTTGAACGCCGGATACGCCGACGCCCTGGTTAAGGCCGGCGCGATTCCGGTTATTCTGCCGATTATAGAAAATCAAGAAGACCTCGGTCACATGCTGGAAATGATCGATGGTCTGGTGATGGTCGGCGGCGCCGATTTGGATCCGTGTCGGGACGGCTTTATGCGGCACCCGGCGGTTCGGATGCTCGATCGTCGTCGCGAGGATTTCGACCGGATGCTCATGTCGATGGCGGTCGAGAGCCGCGTGCCGGTGTTCGGCATCGGCGTTGGCATGCAGTTGCTCAACGTCGCGTTGGGCGGGAACTTGTTTCTTCACCTTCCCGAGGACCTGCCTCGCGCGTTGCCTCACTGCGACCCTAGCGACCCCTTCCACCGCCATGCCTTGGAGGTCGAGGCGGGTTCGATCATGGAGCGTGTTTATGGGGAAGGCGAGATTCGGGTCAACAGCCAGCACCACATGGCGATTGACGAGTTGGGCGAGGGTTTAGTCGTCACGGCCCGATGTCCCGACGGGGTGGTCGAGGCGGTCGAGAGCGCCGTCGAGGGTTGGGTTGCCCTGGGAACCCAGTTTCATCCCGAAAATCAGTCGGCCTCGGCGCTCGACATGCGCATTTTCGACGAGTTTGTCATGGGCATCCCCCTGCGGCGCGAAGTCCGACTCGTGGCTTGATGGTTGCCGGTCGTTTTCCCGAAAAATCACGGTTGATTGTCGATCGCGATCGACGTTTTCCATGCGACGCGCATTCATTTTCGGCGTCGCGCAGGCACGGCAGCTAACTGGTTTTTGAAGCAATAAACACCGACTTCCCATTCGTTTCTGAATTGCCCATGCTCTCACGCCGCCGCGACGTCTCGCACGCCGATCCTTCACGAACCGCGATCGGCGTCTCGATCGCCTCGTCGTGCCAGATGGTTCGGGCCGCCTTGATTGAATCGACCGGGGGCGGTTTTCGCGCTCGGGCCGCGATTCGGGCTGTGGGCTTGGCGAGCCTGTCCGACAGTCTCGCGGCCCGACTCCGAAGGCTCGTCGCCGGCAAGTGCGACGTTTCGGTTGAATCGCTCGGCCAACTTCGGGCCGAGCTGGCCGACATGGAAGTCGAGTCGATTCAGAAGCTCAGTGCGGAGTCGGGCATGCCGCCCGGCAAGATTCTGGTGGCGGGGATTGACGATCCGGGCCTTTGGAGCGCGGTCGACGGAATCCCGTATTACGTTTCGCTGTCTGATCCGGCCCGGATCGCCGAATCATGCGGCGTCAGCGTAGTCGACGGTTTTCCGAACCGCGACCTGGCCCAAGGCGGACGCGGCGGTCCGCTTTATGCATTGCCGCAATGGATTTTGCTGAAGGACCCCCGCGAAAATCGCCTTCTGGTCGACTTGGGCCGCACAACCCGAATGACCCTGCTGCCGGCCGACGCATCCACCAGCGCTTCATCGCGGATCATGTCGTTTGACGTTGGGCCGGGCACGTGGCTTTTGGACGAGCTTATCGGGAAGCTCACCGGCGGCCGCCACCGATTCGATCCGGGCGGCCGGTTCGCCGTCCAGGGACGGCGTCGCGAGACGCTGTTGGACCATTGGCTGGCCGATTCCACGTTTAACCGCACCTCGCCCCAATGGCACGCCCGGGGCGTCCGCCCCGAACGTTTTCTGAACGACGGCGTTCGTATGGCCGTCGAGGCCGACTGGTCGATCCAAGACCTTCTCTGTACGGCCACGCATCTGGTGGCTGAATCGATTGCCCGGGCAACCCGGGAGCGATTACCGGACGACGTCCCCATCCATCGCATCCTCATCCACGGGGGAGGGCGGCACAATGGGATGTTGTTGGCAGAAATCACAGTGCGATTGCCAGGCATTGCCCTGTCGCCGATGAGTGAATTGGGTATTGCGGACGAGGCCCTGAGTCCTGCCTGCGCGGCATTGCTGGCGTTGTTTCATCTGGACCAGGTGCCGGGCAACCTTAGCGGAGTCACGGGCGCCGCCGTGCCACGGGTTCTGGGACGCCTCACCCCTGGCTCCCCCCAAAATTGGCAACGCCTGATGCACCATCTGGCCCGTGTTCAACCCACCGTGGTCCCGCTGCGCAGCGCCATGTAATCCCGGTTTGGGGTTTGCCTGGTTGAATGCGGGATGTAGAGGGCGCGTTTCAGATAACTTATCGGGGCCATGGCACATTTGCGTGGTCATGGGTGCATTTCTCAGTGGAACATGCCCACGGCAAGCGTGGGCATAGCACCCCATATGGCACACCGCATGGCACCCCACATGGCACCTCAAGCAACCAAGTTTATGGGGATTGATCGGTTGGACCACGTGGTTCACACCCAATGCGCGGAATGTTAACCTGCGACTATTGAGAAATGCAGATAAGTTAAGCAATTCGGGTTTGGTGTGCCGATAAGTGAAAATGTTCCGGCAAAGTAGTTTTGCGCGTTGGGCAATAGGTCAGATTTCACCACAATACCGGCAAAAGGCGCGTTAAAGTTCACGCGATTTTACCGATTATCCCGGCTTCGCCATATTAACAGCAGTCCGAAACACGCCTATCCGATCATGGTTTCACTGCCCCAGTATTGTTTGTATACCGAGGCGAGCGCCGGCGACCAACCGGGGCGCTGGCGGTTCGTTCTCACCAGCGTCAACGGTTTGCCCACGCTCGAAGCCGAGGACGTTGATCCGGATGCGCGTGGCGAGCGGCTCGAACTGTTGAGCGTGGTTTATGGGCTTGAGGCGATCGACCAGCCGGCCCAGGTCGTCCTCATGACACCCAGCGTTTACGTTCGCGAGGGAATCCGTTACGGCCTGCCGCAGTGGCGGCGCAACGATTGGCAGTGGGAATCCTTCGGCAAGATGGTGCCGGTTAAGAATAGTGATTTGTGGCAACGGGTCCAACAGGCCCTGCGGTACCACGAGGTGGAATGCCGCACATGGCGGATTGATCCCGCGCATGCCTCGGTTCCGTCGCCACACATGCCTTTTTGCAGCAAGAATGCAACGTCCTCCGGGACTGACGACGCGTCGAGAAGTATGGCTTTTGGCTCGCGGCTGCGTCGGTTGATCGACCACTCCTGGCCTCGAATCGTATTGGCCGGCAAGGAGTTGGATCGGGTCGCTTGTTTGTAGGAAAGGGATTAGGGATTAGGGATTAGGGATT
>JAFGAY010000047.1 GCA_016933425.1 Pirellulales bacterium | reverse complement strand
CCTCTTCGTCCTCCTCTTCGTCCTCCTCGACATCCTCTAGATACTCTTCCGTCTGCTGGTCGACTTCCTCTTCCTCGTCTTCCGCGAGGCTTTCTTCATCGTCGTCTATCTCTTCTTCCTCGTCGTCGTCTTCCTCGTCCTCGTCTTCCTCGTCTTCCTCGTCCCAGGGAACGTCCTCCTCCTCGTCCGTATCGTCGAGAGCCTCGTCCTCGTCCACCTCGACCTCTTCCCAGACGTCCTCTTCGTCGGCAAGGTCCTCGTTTTCCAGGTCCTCGACGACCGGGTCCTCGTCCTCCAGCGCGGTCGCCGAGCCGCCGGGCATGGCCGCCTCGGAGAGAGACACGGCCGATCGGGTCGTGGTTCGCCGCGGTCGGGACCCACCGGGCTCGCGGACTTCTTCCGTCTGGACGCGAATCCGGTTGTTGCGTCGGGTCGGCGGCGGTGGGGGCAATGGCGATGGCGGCGTTGAACTTTCCGACGCGGCGCCGCTCTGTCCGGTCATGGCTTGCCAGTCCTCGAAGGTCAGCGTAACCTCTCGGGCCTGCGAGCCGTTGTAGGGCCCGACGAATCCGTCCTCGGCCATGTAGTCGATCAGCCTCGCGGCCCGGCCGTATCCGATTCCGAGCGCTCGTTGCAGCAGCGACACGCTTCCGCGACCTTCGCGCACGACGACGTCGATGGCCGCTTCGTACAGTTCGTCGCGGTCGGCCAGCGACGAACCGCCGGCCGCCGATGGATCGCCCGCCTTCAACTGGACGAGTTCCTTGACGTATTGCGGCTCGGTCGTGCTGACCGAATCGATCACGGCGTTGATTTCGTCGTCGCTCAGGTAGGTACCCTGGCCGCGGATCAACGTGCTGGTGCCCGGCCAGAGGAACAGCATGTCGCCGTTGCCCAGGAGACGCTCGGCGCCCATTTCATCGAGCACCACTCGGCTGTCGGTCCGGCTGGCGACCTGGAACGACACGCGAGCCGGCAGGTTCGACTTGATCAGGCCCGTGATAACGTCGACCGTCGGTTTTTGAGTGGCCAGCACGAGGTGGATGCCGACCGCCCTGCTCTTCTGCGCCAGTCGGATGATATGGCCTTCGACCTCCTTGGCGGCCGTCATCATCAAATCGGCGATTTCGTCGGCGATGATGACGATGAACGGCATGTGGGTTGGAATGTGGCGGCGTTCCTCCTCGTCCTCGATCTGCATGCGTTCCATCAGCTCTTCTTCGCCCAGTTGGTTGTAGACGCTGATATGGCGCACGCCTGCCCGTGCGAGAAGCTGGTAGCGTTCCTCCATTTTTTCGACGGCCCAGCCGAGGATCGCCTCGGCCTTGCGCATGTCGGTCACCACCGGGTGCATGAGATGGGGGAGCCGTTTGTAGGGGCTTAGTTCGACCAGCTTCGGATCGACCAGCAGTAGCCGCACCTCGTCGGGCCGCCGGGTCATGAGCATCGACACGATCATCGAGTTCAGGCACACGCTTTTGCCTGTTCCCGTCCGTCCGGCGATCAGCAGGTGGGGCATCGAGGCCAGGTCGACGACCATGGGATTGCCGGCGACGTCCTTGCCCAGGAAGATGGGAATGCGCATTTTCTGTGCCCGGCTTCCGGCTTCCTCGATGACCTCGCGGAGGCGGACCAATTGTCGCTCGGTGTTGGGCACTTCGATGCCGACGGTGTTTTTGCCGGGCAAGGGGGCCACGATTCGGACGCTGGGCACCCGCAGCGCGATGGCCAGGTCGTCGGCAAGCGAGGTGATTCTGCTTAGCCGCAGGCCGGCCTCGAGAGCCACCTCGAACTGGGCGATGACCGGACCCGTTTGGATTTCGACCACTTGAATTTTGAAGCCGAAATCGGCAAACGTTTTTTCGATTACCTTGGCCTTGCGGCGAACTTCTTTCTCGTGCTCGTCGAAGCAGAATTCCTCGCTTTCCGACAGCAAATCCAGCGGCGGCAACTCGTAGTCCTCCACCGCGGGGTCCACATCGGCCGCCTCGAGTTCCTCGAATGTCTCCTCGCGTTGGGTTTTCTTCGGTTTGCGGACGCGAACCGGTTCGCGGCTTGGCTCCTTGGCGTCGTCCGCCGGCTGCTCCGACGTTTCTTCTTCCGTTTCCTCGTCGTCCTTTTCGGCGTCGACGCCCATCGAGTCGCGGCCGGCGATGCGCACCGTTGGGCCGTCTTGGGTCAAGTCGTCTTGGCGTCGGCGCGTCGCGGCCGCGCGGCCGTTTGCGGCTTTGCCGCGCCGGGGCAACGTTCCGAGCATCATTCGAATTGGCCGCCACGCGAGCCAGTACAAAACGCGAAGCAAATGATAGTCGGTCGCAAGCAATAGTCCGCCGAAAATTACGCTGAGCGTCAAGATATACGCGCCGACGCTGGCGAAATGGCGTTCGAGAATCGCGCGGCCTGTCGCTCCCAGGTATCCGCCCGAGCCGATGACGGGCCCCGGCGAAAGATGGGGCAAGGCCATGGCCGCGAGCGTGGCGACGCCGACCAGCGACATGAGCCAGCCGCAGAAACGCACCACCGGTTCGTCGATCCGGCGCCGCGCCAGCAGCAGCGAGTCGAGCACCGCGAGTGAGATCAGCAGATAATAGGCGCCCAGCCCCAATCCGGTGAACAACCAACTGCTCACCAAGGCGCCCGACCGCCCACAGACGTTGAGCGTTTCGGTCTGCGGGGGATAGACCAGGGTGCTGGGCGGATCGCCCGGATGATAGCTCAAGAGCGAGCTGGCCAGAAAGACGGTCAGCCCCAAGAGCCCCAACGCCAGCAAATCCAGTTTCAAATCACGTTCGTCGAGCATGGTCGCGTTGCCAGAAAAAACCAACACGCAACCGCGCGGGTCCGAGCGGCGCTCGTCCGGCGGCGCGAAGCGGGGGCGCGTCCATGCCCGGCAAAAATCCTAAATAGTTTCTGTTGCGGAAAGCCTTCTGTCGCCTTTCGCTCCGCGAAAGTAGCGTGGATTGACTGCTACTTTCGCGGAGCGAAAGGCGACAATCCAGCCAGCCTGCTCTTTCCGCAACAGAGACTAAATACGTCCAAATAAAAGGGAAGGTGCCCGGAGGCGAAGACTCCGGGCAATTGCGTAGTTTTCGCGACTGAATTACTTTCAGTTTTCCGCGGTTTTATTTAGATGGTCCTTCTCACCATCGACCGTTGGGCCGGCCCGGCACCAGTTCCAACCCGCCGCGCCGGGGAGTTTGCCCGACCGGCTCTCGGCGGAGCAAGCGTCGCGGGCGAAAAAATCGGCGCGACTGATGCAATCCCTTCATCCTGGGGGCCCTGGGGTGGCGAATGTCGGGTCGGTCTGCTACAATGCTCGGTTTTGCTACTCTTGGACGCAGCCAAACCGAGCGGACTATTGCCTCGGCCCGGCGAGGGACGCTGTGTCCAAGATGGCCAAAGTTCTTGTCAGCCAACTCGATTTTTCTCGGGACTCCATTCCCCTCTAGGAGAAACCAATGTCGGACCAGCGCACGATGAACCGGTGGTGGGTCGTTGTCGGAGCAATCCTTATTCAGCTTTGCCTCGGGGCGATTTACGCGTGGAGCGTGTTTACCAAGAAAATCACCCTGCCGCTGGACGAAGGCGGTCTCTACGGATTTTCCGAGACCGAGGCGGCTTGGATCTTTTCAGTAGGGTTGGCGACTTTCGCCGTGGTGATGATTATCGCGGGCCGGCTGCAAGCCAAGATTGGGCCTCGTCCCATCGCCGTGGCCGGCGGCATTGTCCTCGGAATTGGTTACATGCTCGGGGGGATTCTCGGCAAGGACTTCATGTCGCAACTTATCTGGATCGGTTTTGTCGGCGGCGCCGGCATCGGCTTGGCCTATGTCGTGCCAATCGCCGTCGGCGTGAAATGGTTTCCGGACAAAAAGGGAATGGTCGCCGGTCTGGCGGTGGCCGGATTCGGATTTGGAGCGACTCTCTGGGTCAAACTGGCCGACGAATGGTTTGGAGGCCTGCTGAACACGACCAACGTCCTCGGATTGCACGGCGTTCAAAGCGTCTTTTTCATCTATGGGGTTGCGTTTCTGGTTTGTGTAATGCTGGGAAGCATCGTCATGATCAATCCGCCGGCCGGTTACAAACCGGCCGGGTGGGAACCGCCGACGGCCGCGTCGACCGGCAAAGCCACGGGCGCGGTCGACCTTACCAGCAGCCAGATGCTGGCGACGCCGCAGTTCTACTTGCTCTGGTTGATGTTTTGCGGTTCGGCCCTGGCGGGGCTCATGGTCATCTTCTGCATTCGGCTGTTCGGAATCGACGCCCTGGTGGCCAGCGGCGCCGTAACGGCCGAAACCACCGAGGAAG
The DNA here is from genome assembly GCA_016933425.1 of Pirellulales bacterium. Classification (GTDB taxonomy): domain Bacteria; phylum Planctomycetota; class Planctomycetia; order Pirellulales; family Thermoguttaceae; genus UBA11386. Next base: position 4,603 of record JAFGAY010000047.1, on the reverse strand, counting down.
CCATGGACGCGGCGGGAAAAATCGCCGGCTGGGCGATGGCCTGTTACGCCATTCTCAACGGCATCGGCCGCATCGTCTGGGGCATGGTTTCCGACAAGATTGGACGAAAGCCGTCGCTGTTTCTCATGTGCCTTCTGCAGGGCATCATGATGCTTCTTTTCTATAAGGTCGGCGCGACGGAATTGGGGCTCATTCTCGGAGCCTGCGTCATCGGGTTCAACTTTGGGGGGAATTTCGCCCTGTTTCCCGCCGCCACGGCCGACTATTTCGGCAATAAGAACGTCGGCATTAACTACGGCTGGGTGTTTCTCGCTTATGGCGTCGCGGGAATCGCCGGCCCGCTCGTGGCCGGCCACTACAAGATGGTTGCCCAAGGCCAGGTGACTGCCTGGGTTACTCCCTTCATCATCGCTGGAGTTTCCTGCCTTGTTGCCGCCGCGATCGCCTTGGTTCTCCGGGCGCCCAGTAGGTCGTAGGTCGTTGTTTGTAGTTCGTAGCTCGTTGTTCGTAGTTCGTGGGTCGTGGGGGACTGGAATCCTGCGGTTTTCGTGCGTCGGGTCCTCGTTGCAAGGGGCTTGAGTCTTACTCCGTCTCTCCTTGCAACGTTAATACGAGTCGGCGCTGGCCGCCCCGGCGGCGGTGCTCCCAAAGAAAGACGCCCTGCCACGTGCCCAGTCGCGGACGGCCGTCGCGGATCGGAATCGTCAACGAGCTGTCGGTCAGCGAGGTCTTCACGTGGGCCGGCATGTCGTCGGGGCCCTCGACCGTGTGCTCGTAGGAAAAATCCTCGGGCGCAAGCGCGTCGAGCGATCGCTGAAGATCGACCGGCACGTCCGGGTCGGCGTTTTCGTTCACCGTCAACGACGCCGAAGTATGCTGGATGAAAATGTGCAACAGGCCGACCTTGAATTGGGTCAGCTCGGGCAACGCCGCCAAGATTTCCCTGGTGATCGGGTGACAGCCCTGGCGGAATGCCGGCAACTGAATCTCACGCTGAAGCCATGCCACGATTTTGGTTCCTCGAAAAAGGAATCTTGAGTCACCACCCAGTTTAGCGGTTGGCGGATTGGCTTGGTAGAGTCCTCGGGCCGGCGTGCGACGGAACGGAGGCCTTTTTCTCCCCATGCCAACTGTCCACCGGTCGGTCGAATGGTCAACGCAGGCTCTTTTTTTCACCATTTCCGAGAAGTCACGGTACAATTCTCGAAATTCGTTTGAAAACGGAGCTCGCCTTCTGATCCGAACCTTGAGCGGGTACGGCTGTCCGAGAAAAGGAAGAACGGCCCGTTTTTTTCGAGGCGGGCGGCTTTTGTGATTCGGCGAGTTCGGAGGACAGGCCGCTGTTTGCCGTTTTATCCGAACTGTCGCGGGGTGAACAACGTATTTCACCTGAGGCGTCCGAGAATTCGGGTGCCCTGCTCACGGTTGTCGTGAGCATGTTTTCGGCAGCCTCATGGCCACGGCAAGCGTGGCCATGGCACCTAGCTGGCACCTAGCTGGCGGAAGCATAGGGAATCTTGTCGGCAAGGTTTTTTTGATTGTCAGACCTTGCCCGACATACCTGAGAAGCGGAATTGGCGTTTTTTGCGCAGGCGTCAAGGACTTGGTTTGAGGGCATGAAAGAGGTGATTTTCTTTGAAATAACCGAGATAAAACCGTTGACTAATGGACTGATCCGTGAATAATAGGAGGTTCATTCGTGAGACCTGATCCTACCCAAGTGGGCTGGCACGGCCCCGCCACGTTGTGGTCTCGCGAGAGGGCCATCCTAGATTGTGCCTCCTGTGTATTTCCCCTTTTTTGAGTGCCGAGTGTGTCTCGGCGTTTGTATTCGTAGTTGGTTGGAGCGTATGACAGAGATGCGGAACGTTTTCGAGGCTATTTTGGAATGTGGGCACGACGAGGACTTCGTGCCCCACGAGACCGACGATTTTCGGCCGACCGAGGCTCCGGCTGGCTCGACCGCCAAGCTCGAAGCCCTTGCCAAGCGTGTCGAGTTGGGACTGCCGTTGTGGCATCCATCGGATCGTTGTGACTACAGCGGTTTGACCGGCGCCGTGCGGCCGCGTCGCGATTAGCGGTCTTTGGCCCTCCTGGCCGCGCGCCTTTCCCCCCGGCGCGCGGCCGGGCGTGGTCATTCTTTCGATTGATCCCGCCTGAATCGACCACGCCCGAGTTGCTCTCTCTCTCCCATCCCGCGAGGTTGCTTTCGGGTAGCACTTCGTGCGAATGGCTACAGCGCCGCGCAGTTTCCGTAGGTCAGGCTGTGCCCGACCTTCTTTTTTTATTCCCCTCCCCGCGCCTCCGCGTCTCCGCGCGCAAAATATTCTCGCGCGGAGACGCAGAGACGCGGAGTTTGAGATTTTCGGCGCCGGGTCATTACCCGGCTTACAATCTGAGGGACGTTTCACATTAACGCGATGATTTTGTCAGGCACAGCCTGACCTACTGGCCCGTCCATCGATTAATGTCAAGCTTGGCGTGTTGATTCTTTCAGGCAACGGGAACGTCACGCTCGCGTCTCGGCCATTTTTTGTTTGATTGCGGCGATGAATTCGGGCGTGGTGCCGCAGCAGCCGCCGATGAAGCTGGCGCCGGCTTCCAAAAGGGCCGGGACGTGGGCGGCGAATTCGTCGGGTTTTTGTGAATAACATGCCTGGCCGTCGACCATCTTGGGCAATCCGGCGTTGGCTTTGATCCAGATGGGCACGTTGGTTGCCGCGTGCAAGCGGCGGCAGATGGGAACGAATCGGTCGATGCCGTTGCCGCAATTGGCTCCCACGCAATCGGCGCCCTCGGCCGTGAGCCATTCGGCGGCTTGCTCGGGGGTGGTTCCCATCATGGTTTGATCGCGTTGGGCTCCGCTGTCGAAGACCAGGCAAGCGACAACCGGCAATCCGGCGGCGCGCACGGCGCGGATCGCGAGCCGCGCCTCGTCGGGATCGGACATGCTTTCGATGACGACGGCGTCTGCACCCGCGGCGGCGATTGTCTCGGCCTGTTCGGCGAAGGCGGCCTCGACTTCCTCGCGGCTCACGTCGCCCATCAGGAGCATAACGCCGGTGGGACCCATCGAAGCGAATACGCGAGCCCGAGCGCCAGCCGCCTCGCGCGAGATTTGAACGCCCGACGTATTGATCTGGGCGAGTTGGTCGGCGAGGCCGTGCCGGCCGAGCATCAGCCGGTTGGCGCCGAAGGTGTTGGTCAAGATTACGTCGCTGCCGGCGGCGACGTAGGCCGCGGCGACCTCGTGGACTTTATCGGGGTGGGACAGGTTCCAGGCGTCGGGACATTCGCCGATTCCCAGCCCGCGGCGCTGGAGTTCGGTTCCCCAGGCCCCGTCGGTCACCAGCGGTCCGGCGGCCAGCATGGATTCGATCATTTTGTTCATTTTCGGAACCTCCTTGGCCTCGCATCTCGTGAAAACCGGCCCTTCCCGCGTTATAACGTCAACGACCGCGCGGTCGGTGGCGGTTTGTTTGATCCGGTTCGTCCATGGCAAGTATACTTTCTCATGGAGAATAAACACAGGGGACCCGTGGGCACGGTAACGCATTATGGCGGCATGTGGTGGAGGGCCGCGCCGTCGCGGCCCTTCAGGTTAGAGTGCGCGGGAAGACGTTGCCGGCGGTTGATTCATGACGGCCAGGGCGTCGCGCGCCTTGACGAACGTGATGTAGGCGATCACGAGCATGAAGATGATGAAGATGGCTCGCAGCGTTTTCCGGGGCAAGGCGTAGGTGAGCTTGCCGCCGATGTAGCCGCCGACGATGGCCGTCGGGATGATCGTGGCGGCGAGTCGCAGGGAGTGCCAGACGTCTTCTCCGTGCAACGGCAGGGTTGCATTTTTATAGAGGGCGCCGAAGGCGGCGATAAAAAGAATCGTCATCGCCGAGTTGGCGATTGCGCGGCGCAGGGGAATGCGTAAAAAAATCTGCTGGGCCGGAACACAGATGGTTCCCCCGCCGATACCCAACAGGCCCGCGACGAAGCCCATCGGCAGCCCGCACAAGGCTGTTTTCCAGGCGGGATACTCGCGATGTTCGTCGAATTCGGCCGTCAGATCGCGATGGCCGAAGGCCCGAACAACGTTATAGACTGCCACGAACAAGAAAAAGGCGGCCAGCAGCATGGCCAGATAGGGTCCCTTCTGCTTGGCAAACAGGAGACTGTTGCTCGTGGCCACGCCGGCGACGATGCCAACCAGGGCCGTGGGCACTAGCACGCGGAGGACGGGCGGAACCATTGCGCCGGCGCGCCAGTGGGCCAGCGTCGACGGGGCGGCGATAAACACGTTGCAGATCATGGCTGCCGCCTGGAGCAAGTGCTGCCGACCGCCCGTGTATCCGCCCGAGAAACTCAGGTAAAGAATCAGTCCGGGAATGATGACAACCGAGCCGCCCAGTCCCAGGAGTCCGCCGAGCAATCCGGCCAGCAGGCCGACCAAGGCTTCCCAAATAAGTTCCATTCGACAACCTGTTGATCGTTTTTTTCACCACGGAGACACGGCGGCACGGAGACGGGAAATGCCGTGACATTTTACCGACTGTCGGAAATGTTGTTTATTTGCTTTCTCCGTGCCTCCGTGTCTCCGTGGTGAATT
>JAFGAY010000311.1 GCA_016933425.1 Pirellulales bacterium | reverse complement strand
TCCCGAGAAAACGCGGATGAAGCTCAGTTTTTGCACGAAAGGATCGATTCGCGTCTTGAACACTTGGGCGACCAGCGGGCCGGCCGGGTCGGCCTTGACTTCCACCGTTTTGCCTTCGGCATCGGTGGCCGTCCGCACGACCATGTCCGGCGACAAGCCGCAGGTGGCCATCGCGTCCAGCAATTGCTTGACGCCCACGCCCGTTTTGCCCGACGCGCACACGATCGGAATCAAACTACCTTGGGCGACCGCGCGGACGATGAGTTTTCCGAGTTCCTCGCTGCTGGGTTGCTGGCCCTCGAAATAGCGTTCCATGACGGCTTCGTCGACCTCGATGATCGACTCGACCAGCGGTTCGCTGATTTCGGCCGGGTCGACCAGGGCGCCGGCCGTGTCGTTGGGGACGGCCAACGTGCTCGCGACGCCCTTGAAGTCGGCTCCATGCCCGATCGGCACGTTCAACGGGACGCACGCCTTGCCGAAAAGCTCCTGGATGTCGCCGAGCAGCTTGGGGAAGTCGATGTTTTCGGAGTCCATCTTATTGATGATGATCATTCGCCCCAGCCCTGCCTTTTGGGCCTCGGCGAACACGCGGCGCGTGTTCACTTCGATGCCGGCCTGGGCGTTGATGACGATGGCCGCCGTGTCGGCCCCGCGCATCGCGCCGATCGTCTGGCCGATGAAGTCGGGATAGCCGGGCGTGTCCATCATGTTGAAGTGCTTGCCGGCATGTGCGAAGTGAACGACCTTCGCCTCGATCGTGTACTTGTGGTGTTTTTCCTCCTCGTCGAAATCGCAGATGCTCGTCCCTGCGTCGACGCTCGCCGGCCGCTTGACGGCGCCCGTCTCGTGGAGCAAAGCGTCGATCAGCGTGGTCTTGCCCGTCGACCCGTGACCACAAAGAACCAGATTGCGGATATTGTTCACTTCGGTCTTAGCCATCGAAAATTCCTTCCCGCGTGATAGCCGCGTAGGCCGGGTCGCAACCCGGCGAAAATACCCATGCCTCAAACGCCGGGTCGCGACCCGGCTACCTGTCAGGCACAGCCTGACCTACGATGCGATTGGCTCGTTATCGCCCGCCGCGGCTAGCGCCTCCGGCAGGCTCAGTCCTCCCTCGTACAATGCACGCCCGATGATGCAACCGGCCATGGGAATTTCGGCCAGTCGGGCGACGTCGCCGGCCGTGCTCACGCCGCCCGACGCCACAACCGGCACTCCCACCGCCCGTTGCATTCGGGCCATCGCCTCGACGTTCGGTCCCGACATCATCCCGTCGGTCGCTATATCCGTGTAGTTGATCGCCGCAAGCGGCTCGTCGGCAAACCGCCGGGCCACCTCGTCCACCGCCGTCGCGCTCGTTTCGAGCCAGCCGTCCGTGGCCACTTGTCCTCTCCGGGCATCGAGTCCCAGGACCAGTCGGCCCGAAAACCGCCGGCACATTCGCCGGAACCAATCCGGCTCGCGCACGGCCAGCGTTCCGATCACCAGCCGCGACAGTCCCAGGCCGAGCAACTCGCGAATCGTCGCCTCGTCGCGGATTCCTCCGCCCAACTCGCACGGCACGTCCACCGCGCCGACAATCGCCCGAACTGCTTCGAGGTTGACCGGCCGGCCCTCGCGGGCGCCGTCCAGATCGACCAGGTGCAGCCGGCGGGCCCCCTGGCCAACCCAGTGCCGCGCCATGGCGTCCGGATCGTCGCCAAAAACGGTTTCTTGCCGGTAATCACCTTGCCGCAGCCGCACGCATTTGCCGCCGCGAAGATCAATGGCCGGCCAGACTTCCACGTTGCTACACTCGAGTTGCGGTAGGGTGGGCGCTGCCCACCAGGATCATCAGGATGGACAAACCCTGTAATATGCCAGAGAACGCCCCCGCCCGCAAGCCACTGGACCCCTTGGGTGCGGTAACGAATTATGACGGAATGCGTTGGAGAGCCACGCTCCGTCGTGGCCGAGGGCACTGAGCCACCTGCAATGGGCCGTGTCTGCATTTTTTCGACCAGCGTCGTGGCCGAGGTGGTTCCATGACGTGCGGCCACGACGGAGCGTGGCCCTCCCTATGCGGGACCTTTCCCAGCACTTTGTCGCTTGGTTCCGTTCACAACTCGGCGAAGTTGGCCAGAATCTTCAACCCCTGGGCCTGGCTTTTCTCGGGGTGAAATTGGGTTGCGAAGACGTTGTCGCGCCAGATCATCGAGCAAAACGTTTTGCCATAGTCCGTTTCGGTGGCGATGACCCCCGGATCGCTTGGCTCGACGTAATAGGAATGGACAAAATAGACTTGCGTTCCCTCCTCGATTCCCGCCAGAATCGGCGTCTGACGTCGGATGAGGAGTTGGTTCCAGCCCATGTGGGGGACCGTGTAGTCCTCGGGCAGCTCGAACCGGACCACTTTGCCCGGCAACACCCCCAGTCCTTTGTGCTGCCCGTTCTCGAAACTTTCGTCGAACAGCAGGTGCAGTCCCAGGCAGATGCCCAGAAACGGCTTGCCGGCGTTGATTGCGCGGAGCACCGGCTCGACCATGCCCTGCCGTTTCAGCTCGGCGATGGCGTCCTCGAAAGCACCCACGCCGGGCAGGACCACCTTGTCGGCATTGTCGACCACGGCTGGGTCGCTGGTGATCGCGGCCGCATGGCCGACCCGCTCGAAGCCCTTCTGCACGCTCCGCAGGTTGCCCATGCCGTAGTCGATGATGGTGATCATGAGGGGATTTGGGGATTGGGGATTTGGAGAGTGGCGGAAGAAACGAGCTAGCGGTGCGATTTCGCATGGGTAGGGGATTACGGATATCCACAAGGCCCTGTCGGTTCAGGCCTTAAGAATCGGAGAACCAGGACCCAGGAATGCCCCTAAATCGCCAAGTCCCTAAATCCCCAAATCCCTACCCCCTCTCATGCTATCCCGCCCTATCCGAATAGACAACCAACTCGACTCGGCGGTTCCGTTCCGCTCCGCCGGGCGAGGCGTTGGAGTAGATCGGGTAGTTGTTCCCGTGGCCGGTGACGACCAGTTGTTTCGGTTGCAGCCGGGTTTGCGCGGCCAGGTGGTTGTAGACGGCCACAGCCCAGGCAACCGATAATTCGTGGGCATTGCGGTATCCGGCCAAGGATGTTGGGTTCCGGTCGGTGTGGCCCTCGACCCCGATCATCTGTTGCGGATAAATCCGCTGGATTTCCGCGGCCACTTGGGCCAGATAGGTGGTCGCCTCCGGGCGAAGCTGCGCCGAGCCGGGCGCGAACAACCGGTCGGCCGCCAGGCCGATGCGCACCACGTCGCCGTCGCGCCGCACGTCGACGCCCGGCAGTTCGATGTCGGGCAGGGGGCTGCGGATGCTGCTATTGGGGCTGATCGACAGAGGGCCGCCTTGACGCTGCATCGAGGCGGTCATTGCCTTGACCTGTTTTTCACGGTCGGTCATGGCTTCGCGGGTCGCGACCAATTG
>JAFGAY010000310.1 GCA_016933425.1 Pirellulales bacterium | reverse complement strand
TGGATCAGGTGGGCGGCGGCCGAGAGATTCTGGCGGAGGTCTTCGTTTTCGGCCACCGCGCGCATCGTGGCCGGCGTGCCCCGATAGCCGTATTTGCGGATCAAGGCGTCGATTTGGCGGTCCTCGCCGAACGTGCCCACGGCCGGAGCGAGCACGATCAACTCGCCGTCGTCGGCAATGGCCATGCGCGTGCGGTAAACCGCCTTGTTGCCCAGCCACGTGCTGTGGAATTCCTCGGGATCGAGCCACGCGACGATTTTTCGCGGGGCTTCGTCGAGCACGGTGAAATTCACTTCGACCGAGAGCCGGGCCGCTTGTTGGAAGCAATCATGATCGTCGCCGACGTACAACCCTCGCAAGGCCAGGCTTCCATCCTCGCGCGAACCGATTACCGTGAGCACAAAGACCAGCGGCAAATGGCCGCAGAAACGGTCCTGAGCATAGTTGAGAATCTGCCGCAGCGGCGTATCGGCCCGCCCCATCATCCGTTCCATGCCGTAGGCCGCGCCGATAAAGTGGCTTTCGTTGATGCCGTCGGCCCCGCCGGCGCCGACGAACAAGTTCTTGTTGTAATTGGCCATGCCGATGACTTCATGGGGAACGACCTGGCCGATCGAGAGAATCAGGTCGTGGCCGCCTTCCCAGACGAGCCGGTTGAGCTGCACGGGCCACGGCCGATCGTAAATCCCTTCGGTCGCCTCGGCGACGAACTCGGCCGGCACGCGGCCGATGGTGACCACGTCGTTGCGAAAGTCGTGCCGGCGGATTAGCTCCTTGGGAACCTCGGGAAACATCCACGCGAGCTTCTCGTCCGACATGGCCGCGTGGGTACCCAACGCCGGCAGCACGTCGGTCAGCCGCCGGCCGTAGTAGTCGTGAACCATGCCGACGATCGGCCCGGCCAGACTGTTCGCCCGGGTATGGTCGGGTGGAATGGCGAGAACTTTTTGCCGGGGTCCCAGCCGGTCGAACACCCCGGTCAGCGCGTCGCGCAGCGCGTCGGGAGTCAAGTCGGCGGTCGGCGAGCCTTCGGCGAAAAACGTGGTCATGGGGTCATTCCAGCGGATTGATGACCAGGCCGGTGAGCAGTTTCGGGTAGAAATACGTGCTCTTGGCCGGCATGCGTTCGCCGGTCATGCTGATTTGGCGGATGTTGTCGACCGTGGCCGGCATGACGACGGCGGCCAGCGGATAGCCGCCCACGCGGAGCCCTTCGATCACTTCGTCGACCAGGTGGACGTAGTTCGGCTTGGGCATGTCCTTGACGCCCAGCAGCGTCTCGACGATCAGCCGGTGCAGAATGCTCACGCCCAACGCCTGCCAATCCTCGTTGTGCTCGCTGGCCACTTCGGCCATCTTTGCCTTGCCGGCGGCGGTCAGCCGGGCCAGCACCCAGCGGCCGTCCTTGGCCGTCGACAAGCCGATGGTTCCCTGATTGTTTTCGGCTTCGATCTCTTCCCAGACCGACGTGGCCAGCTCGGGCCCCTGGCCGACGATCTTCGTCTCGAAACAGTCGCCCAACCGCGCCGTCAGCTCTTCGGCGGTCAGTTCGGGCACGCCGGTGAACAGCCGGTGGGTCGGCATCACGGCCAGGCCGGGATCTTCCATCGACACGCACACCATCAGCACGAAGTTGGCCGGATGGTCCGGCGTGAGAACGCCCATCTGGGCGAGGTGGTCGCGGTAGTTGCAGGCCGTCTCGTAGCGGTGGTGACCGTCGGCGATGAAGATCGGCTTGGAACCCATCACCTCGGCAACGCCGGCGATGACCTTCGGGTCGGTCACCGGCCACATGTGGTTGACCACGCCCAGATGATCGGTGGCTTCCAGCGGCGTCACGCCCGACACGGCGCTATCTAGCAGGTTTTGCGCTTCGCACGTTTCGTCGGGATAGAGGCCGAAGACCTGGCTCAGATTGGCCTTGCAGGTGGTCATGAGCATGAGCCGATCCTGCTTGGCGGCCGGGTGGGTTTCCTCGTGCGGAAACACCTGGCCCTCGCCAAACCGCGACAGCCGCAGCCGGCCCATGAACCCGCGGCGCGTGTACTCCTTGCCGGCGAACGTGAAATGCTGGTGATAGACGTACAGGGCCGGGTCGGCCTCGGTGAACAGCACGCCCTGCTCCTGCCATGCCTTGAGAAAATCGCGTGCCCGGGTATAGCGATTGTTCGCCTCGTCGTCGCCCGGCTCCTGGCGATTGAGAATCAGCCGCACGACGTTGCAGGGATGTTTCTTGTAGAGTTCTTCCTGAAACTCGGGCGAGATAACGTCGTAGGGCGGGGCGACCACGTCGCTCAAACGGCCGACGTGTCCCAGATTGTAGCGGATAGCGCGGAAAGCCTGAATCTCGGGCATGACAAAGACACCTTTTCTAGCGGAAAATACGACCAAACCTGTATTTTGTCGGTAAAATGGCCCCCTGTCAACCGCCCCAGCCCCGCCGGTCCTATGCCCTTGGCAGGCCGCGATCCGACCATTATGATGCGATTTCCGGCCGGAAAAAAGATCTTGGTTTTCGCTCAAGCGCCCTCGAAGGCGCTTTATGCGAAGGGTGCGCGTCCCTCTGTTCTCTAGATCGTCAAGGAACAACCACCATGGAAATTTTGGGCTCCCAAACCGAACGCAATCTGTTGACCGCTTTTGCCGGCGAATCGCAGGCCCGCAACCGATACACGTACTTCGCGAGCCAGGCGAAAAAAGAGGGATTCGTGCAGATTGCCCATGTGTTCGAGGAAACGGCCGACCAGGAAAAGGAGCACGCTAAGCGGTTTTTCAAATATCTCGAAGGGGGCGCGGTCGAGATCACGGCCCTGTTTCCGGCCGGGCAAATCGGCACGACGGCCGAAAACCTCCGCGCGGCGGCCGACGGCGAGCACGAGGAATGGGCCGACATGTATCCCGCCTTTGCCAAGGCGGCCGACGAGGAAGGCTTCAAGGCGATTGCCCGAGTGTTCGAGGCCGTCGCGGTCGCCGAGCGTCAGCACGAGCGGCGCTACCGTGGTCTCCTGGCCAACGTCGAGCAAGGCGCCGTCTTTAAAAAAGATGCGCCCGTCCGGTGGCGCTGCCTGAATTGCGGCTACGTCCACGAGGGAACCGAAGCCCTGACGGCCTGTCCGGCGTGCGCCCATCCGCAGGCCTACTTCGAGCTCCTGGCCGAAAACTGGTAGCGGGGGAAGAGGATCCCGGCGTAGCGGTGGTCCCATGCCCATGGAATGAGTCTTCGCCGTGCTCCTTCAGCGGCCGGTCCGGGTGTTTTTGCCTTCATCGGCAAACGAATCGAGCGATTTTCTTGCCTCGAATCGGGTGGCGGGGTACGATTGGGAAACCCTCGTTGACTATGTGTTTTCCGATTCTTTAACCAAGGCGGACGAACCATGAAACGACGCGATTTTCTGAGCACGGTGGGACTGGGCGCGGCCGCGGCGAGCTTGCCCGCCGTGGCGATGGCCGCGGAGGATGAAAAAGAAGAAAAGAAGAGCCGGCGAAAGTATCCCAAGGAAGCCCGATCGCAGATCTACTATTGCGAAATCTGCGGCACGGTGGCCGAGATCCTCGAGCCGGGCCGCGCGCCGATCGTCCACTGCGGCGTGCCCATGAAATTGCTCGAGGAAATGACCGACGGCGTGGAAGCGGAAAAACACGTTCCGGTCATCGAAAAAATCGACGGCGGCTACAAGGTGACCGTCGGCCGGACAGTCCACCCCATGACCCGATCGCACTTCATCGGCTTCATCGACCTCGTGGCCGACGGCCGAGTCCTGCGCCAGTACCTCGAGCCGGGCGGCGAGCCCGTCGCCACGTTCCTGACCGACGCCAAGGACGTCTCGGCCCGCGCCTGGTGCAACCTGCACGGACTGTGGAAGAGCAAGTAGATTTGTCGCCGCGCATCGAGAATCTTCGTGGGTAGGCAGTGACTCGCGCGGAGACGCGGAGGCGCAAAGGGTTCTTGATTTGGTGTCGTGGTGGAACCATCCGACGCATCAGCAACCATGACGGCCGTCGCCCTGGTCGCCGGGCTGGCGTCTTGGAT
>JAFGAY010000309.1 GCA_016933425.1 Pirellulales bacterium | reverse complement strand
GGCAGGGCCAAGTATTTTGTCGTCGTGGATACCGACGCCGGTACCGCTTCTGCGCACGACAACGCCCAGAACCTCAATGCCCCGCAAGGCGCAGGCATTCAGGCCGGGCAGGCCGTCGCGCGATTGGGCGTCGAAGCCGTGCTCACCGGCCACGTCGGCCCCAAGGCGTTCACCACGCTTGCGGCGGCCAACATCGCCATCTATACGGGCATTTCCGGAACGGTGCAAGACGCCGTCGAACAATTCAAACAAGGCGGGCTGATACTTGCCGCGCAAGCCGATGTTCAAGGACACTGGAGTTAGGAACATTTAGCGGGCGGGCTTGCCCGCCGCATGGTGTACACGACTTTCGCCCGGCGGGCCGCCCCCCGGATAGAACAATCAAAAACTCTTAAGAGAAGGAAAAACAGACAATGCCACAAGGCGATGGAACAGGACCACAAGGAAAAGGGGCTGGCACCGGCAAAGGCATGGGACCTTGCAGCGGCAAGGGAAAGGGAAAGGGCCGCGGCCAAGGAGCCGGCCGAGGCCAGGGTCAGGGACGTGGCCAACGGTCCAATCAGGGAAAAAAACTTGGTCGGGGAAAGGATCAATAGACAGGAAGGATTTGTTTTATCAATCAGAAAAGCCTTTTTTGGAAAGGAACTATACGATGCCAGGAGGAGATAGAACAGGCCCCCAGGGAATGGGTCCCATGACCGGACGACAAGCCGGCTTGTGCGCGGGATACAACACGCCCGGTTTCCTCAATCGCGGATTCGGTCTTTTCGGCCGGGGTCGCGGCGGAGGTGGCGGCGGCGGGCGCGGGCGGCGAAACTGGTTTTACGCCACCGGCCTGACCGGCTGGCAACGGGCCGCCATGGGAGCCGCGGCGCCAACGGCGGCGACCGCCGCAACCACTGCCGACGTCGAGAAACAATATCTCGAAGCCCAAATCGGAACCATGCAGTCTCAGATTGAAGCACTCACCAAACGACTGGCCGATATCGAGGCTCAAAAGTGAAAATCGCGGTTGCCAGCGGAAAAGGCGGAACGGGCAAGACCACGGTGGCGACTAACCTCGCCTGGGTGGCCGCCGCCGGTCGCGCCGTGGCCTACCTGGACTGCGACGTTGAGGAACCCAACGGACACCTGTTTCTCAATCCTGCGATCGACCGACGGGAACCAATCCACAAGCCGCTCCCCAAGGTAAACCTGGAGCTTTGCACCTTTTGCGGGCGTTGTAGCGAGGTGTGCCGCTATGGAGCGATAGCCTGTGTCGGCAACCAGGTTCTCGTCTTTGCCGACCTGTGTCACTCGTGCGGCGGTTGCGTGCTGGCCTGCCCGACCGGCGCCATCTCCGAATCGCCAAAAACCATCGGCGAGTTGCGCGAAGGCACGGCCGGCGCGGCGCGGTTCGTCGAGGGCCGGCTCAACGTGGGCGAGGCCATGAGCCCACCGGCCATCCGTGCGGTCAAGGCGGCCGGGGAATGGCAACCCGACGCCCATCCGCCGGAGCTGCCCGGAGATCGATCCTCGCAAAAGGAGAAGGTTCCCTTCTATCCTTTGACGATCCTCGATTGCCCGCCCGGCACGTCCTGTCCCGTCATCGAGAGTATTCGCGGCAGCGACATGGTGCTGCTGGTTACCGAACCGACGCCGTTTGGGCTGAACGATCTGAAGCTGGCCGTCGAAATGGTCCGCGCTCTGAAACTTCCGCTGGCCGTGGTGCTCAACCGCTGCGACGTGGGCGACGATCGGGTCCAGCAATACTGCGCGAACCAACGCATTGCCATCCTCGCGGAGATTCCCGACGATCGGGCCGTGGCCGAGGCCTATTCCCGCGGCCAATTGGCGTGCAACGTCATCCCGGCGTTTGCCGACGCTATGCGCGATTTGCTCGACGGCCTTTCCAACGGAGCTACCCGATGAAGGAACTCGTGGTCATCAGCGGCAAGGGCGGCACGGGCAAGACCTCGGTCGTCGCGGCGTTGGCCGGCCTGGCCAAAAAATGCGTTCTCGTCGACTGCGACGTGGACGCCGCCGATTTGCACCTGATCCTTGAGCCGCGAATCATTCGCCGGGAAAATTTTACCGGCGGCGGCAAGGCGCGGATCATGCCGGGCCATTGCACGGCCTGCGGCAAATGCGAGGAACTCTGCCGATTCGACGCCATCTGGTTCGACGGGCCGGGCAACGGCCGAACGGCAAGAACGTTTCGCATCGAGACGACTGCCTGCGAAGGGTGCGGCGTTTGCGTCGATTATTGCGACGATGATGCCATCGAATTCGTTCCCGCCGTGTGCGGCCAGTGGTTCGTCTCGCAAACACGTTGCGGACCGATGGTCCACGCGAAGCTGGGAATCGCCGCCGAAAACTCGGGAAAGCTGGTCACGCAGGTCCGACAAGCGGCCCAGGAAGTCGCCCAACGACAGGGAATCAACCTCGTGCTGTGCGACGGCTCGCCGGGCATCGGCTGCCCCGTGATCGCGTCGCTTACCGGTGCGAGCCTTGCCCTGTTTGTCGTCGAACCAACCGTCTCCGGCATGCACGATTTTCAGCGCATCGCCCAACTAACCATGCGGTTGGGCGTGCCGGGACTGTTGGTGGTGAACAAGGCGGACCTCAATTCCCAGACCACAAAGGACATTGAAGCGGCGGCCGCCAGCCATGGCATCGTCGTAGTGGGACGAATTCCTTACGACCGCGACGTGACCCGCGCGCAGGTGGCCGGCAAGACGGTCGTGGAAGCCTCGAACGGCCCGGCGGCCCAGGCGATCCGCAAGCTATGGATCGAAATCAAGAAACACCTGGCCTCGGTCGGCGATTCGACCGTTGGCGGCCTGGTGCGGATAGGCTCGTGAGGTGTGACCCTACGGAATTGATTGGGAAGCATTGCTACATGCAGCTTTTTGAAAAGGAGGACTGACCCATGAAAATCGCCATTCCGACCGTCAACGGCCGGCTGTGCATGCACTTTGGCCATTGCGAGCAGTTCGCGGTGGTCGATGTGGACGAAGAGGCAAATGCGCCTACAAACACCACTCTCCACACTCCGCCGCTGCACGAACCGGGACTCCTGCCGCGATGGCTCCACGAACAAGGCGCGACCGTCATCATCGCCGGCGGCATGGGCCAGCGGGCACAACAGTTGTTCGCCCAAAGCGGAGTGAAAGTCGTCGTCGGCGCGCCGGCCGACACGCCCGAGAACCTTGTCCAAGCCTACTTAAGCGGCGCCTTGGTGTCGGGCCAAAATGCCTGCGATCACTAACATGCAACGAACTCGCGTAACGGTGCTTGTCGAAAACACGGCCGCGGCGCCGGGCCTGCTGGCCGAACACGGCTTAGCCTATTGGATCGAGCACGCCGGGCGAAACGTCCTGTTCGACACGGGACAAGGCGGTGCGTTGGCCGGCAACGCCTACAAGCTGGGAATCCGCCTGCACGACCTCGACGCCTTGGTGCTCAGCCACGGACACTACGACCACGCGGGCGGAGTGGCCGAAGCCCTGAAGACCGCGCGATCCATGAAAACGCACGTTCATCCGGCGGCTTTCGAGCGAAAATTCCTCCGCAACGCCGACGGCACGGCAAGAGAAATTGGAATGCCCTACCGTTCGGCGAGAGTCATTCAAGACCGCCGCAATCGGTGGATCGCTGCCACCGAGCCGACCACCGTCGTCGACGGCCTCGCGGCAACCGGACCCGTTCCTCGGCTCACCGATTTCGAGGATACCGGCGGGCCGTTTTTTCTCGACGAATCATGCCTGCAACCCGATCCGCTGGAAGATGACCAATCCGTCTACTTCGACACGGCCGAGGGAACCGTCGTGCTGTTGGGCTGCGCGCACGCGGGCGTGGTCAACACCCTGAATCACATTCGGCAACTAACCGGCCATCGGCCCATCCACGCCGTGATCGGGGGAATGCACCTGGTCGGCGCGTCCCCGGCTCGGATGGACCGGACCATCGAGGAATTCAGACGTCTGGACATCAAGCGATTGGCGCCGGCCCACTGCACCGGCATGGCGTTCACGGTTGCCCTATGGAACGCATTTCCCGGCCGATGCCAGTCGTGTCCCGTCGGAACGCGATTCGAGTTTCATTGAGGGGCCCATTCTCGCCCGCGCAATGATTTTTTCCACAACCCTGCGAGTTGGCAATCGAACCTCGCCTGGTCGGCCATGCTCGCGGGGTTGTTTGTTATAATGAAGCCTTTGCGGCGATGCTATGAACCACCCGGCCGAAGAACCGCAAGAGGCGAATGCTCCCATGAACCATGCCAAGATCAACCCCTTCGACGAGACGGCCGCCCAATGGGACGCCGAGCCGCGTCGCGTCGACTTGGCCAGGGCCGTCGGCCAGGCGATCCTTCGACATGCCCGGCCGACTCCCGACATGAACGTGCTCGACTACGGCTGCGGCACAGGCCTGCTCGGACGGTTCTTGCTGCCGCATGTCCAAAACGTCACGGGGGCTGACAGCTCGCCGGGCATGCTCCAGGTTCTCGAAGACAAGATTCGCTCCGACAACCTCCGGCACATGCGGGCAACCAGGCTCGACCTGGAGCACGATCCCGTGCCCGAGACGCGCTACCACCTGATCGTGGCCAACATGGTCCTGCACCACGTCAGGCGGATCGACGTGCTTCTTGCGGCATTTCACCGTATGACGCTGCCCGGCGGCATGGTGGCGCTCGCCGATTTGGACGCGGAGCCGGGCACTTTCCACCGTCCCGACACGAAAGAAAACGTCTTCCACCACGGATTCGACCGCCGCGAGTTCATGGACTGTTTGCGCCAAGTGGGATTCGTCGAGGTGAGCGACGCAACGGCCCACGTCATTCGCAAACCGATCGCCACCGGCGAGGTTCGAGAGTTTCCGGTCTTTCTGATCGTCGGCCGCTGCGCCGGAGACGAACGCCCGCCGCGGCCGGGGCATGACCAACGTTAACCATGATTTTCCCTGTCTTTCGTCCCAATCACCATCTCCATCGCCAAGGAGCGGTACCATGATTCCACCGGAAGTCAAATCCATGTTCGGCAATCACCAACTCTGCTGGATGGCCACGGCCGACGCCTCGGGCACGCCCAATGTCGCGCCCATGCGACAGGTGTGGTGGATCGACGAACGAAGCCTCGTCATCGGCGACATGTTCATGAAGACCACCGCCGTCAACGTCCAAGCGACCGGCCGAATGTGCCTGGCCGCCCATGATCCCGAGAAGGAACTCTCGTGGAAAATGATGGGCAAGGCCGCCTATGTGACCGATGGACCACACTACGACCTGGCCCAAGCCAACTTGGAAAAGAAAAGCCCCGGAAAACGGTTCAAGGGCGTGGTGGTGTTCCAGATTCAAGCGGTATACGACCAGATGCCTGGCCCCAACGCCGGCCGCCAGATCGTCAATCTGTAAGTCGACCGACTTCAAACTCCTTGGGCACTGTGACGTGGAGGGCCACCCTCCGTCGTGGCCCAGGCAGTCCGTCCCGCGCGGCCATATCGGAGCATGACCCTACACCCGAATCTGATCGTGTGCTGCCGGAATTCGTTTTTGCGCCCTACGCCCGCTCACACCCCTACGCCAGGGTATGCTGTTCGGATCGAGCCGTCCTTGGTAATATGTAGTATCCGTCTCATGCATTTTACGCGCGCTCATAGCCCGACGCACCGCACCCCGATCCCGCGATCCGACTGCAGCTAAAACAATACGAAGGGTCGAACCAAAAGAACTTTCACCCAGTGCAATACCCTTAGCGGACGCAACCGCCATAGCATATCAAGCGCCTGTAGCTCAGGGGCTCGGACTTTTGGGTTTCGGTGATTTTCGTATCTCACTGCAAGACAACAACTTACGAAAACGACCAATATACTGACAATTGCCCCTTAAAGCCCCTATTTGACCCGTTTTAACCCT
>JAFGAY010000046.1 GCA_016933425.1 Pirellulales bacterium | reverse complement strand
GCGGTGATTCATGTGATAGGCCACGTCGATCCCGGCGAGCGCCTTTTCGATCGAGTCAATGTCGCGAGGAAATTTCGCGTTTTCAGGAATCTTCTTTCCAATGGCGTAGAGCGTGACCATGCCGATCGTTTGGGCAATGACGCGGAAGCTCTCAAGCCACGCCTGTTGAGAATACCATCGGCCCGCCTTCGGTTCGGCGATTCCGTTGCGGGCGAGGATGTCGAGCGCTTTGGCTCGGAAGACGCCCATGCCGTCGATTACGGAAAAAACGGTTTCCCCGTTCACCTCGACGCCGTTGGCAAATGCAACGAATTGTGCCATTGCGGTACCGACGATTGCCAGAAACGTTTCTGAAAAAAACTTCTCACCTCGGAAAAGGCCAGGGCAAGCACGAACAACCGGCAATAAATATCACATCCACCGGTAATAATTCCCGCGAACTCCCCTCAAAGTATAGCATAAAGGACCTCGGCGAGTTGCTCGTCGGACACTTCGACCGGATTGCCGCTCATGCTGCTGCCGCGCGAGTCGCCGACAATCGCGGGAATTTGCTCGGGCAAAACCCCCACTTCGGCAAGCCGCGCGGGAATGCCAATCTCGCGGGAAAGCGATTCGACCCACGCGATGAGCCGGTCGATGGCGACCGCGTCGGAGTGGGTTTGGTCGGCCGCGAAGAGCCGGCGGGCCAGATACGCCAGCTCGCGCTGCCGTTCGACGCGATTGACCCGAATCGCCGCCGGCAGCATCATGGCGCAAGCCACCCCATGCGGCACGCGGCAATGGGTGCCCAGCGCCGGCGCCACGCCGTGGGCCAAACCAAGGCCCGAGTTGGCCAACGCCATGCCCGACAACAGCGCGGCGTGCGCCATGCGTTCGCGGGCGATTCGCGAGGTCGGCTGGCGGACCGCCTCGACAATCGACGCCGCGGCCAGGAGCAATCCCTGCATGGCCAGCGCCTGGGGGATCGGCTGGGCTTTGCGCGAAATGTAACTTTCGATCAGTTGCGTGATGGCGTCCATGCCGCTGGCGGCGGTGATCCGCGCCGGCATGGTCGCCGTCAACTCGGGATCGACCAAGGCCAGCCGCGGCAAGAGACGATGATCGCGCAGACTCTTTTTGAACGGCGGATCATAAGAGGAAATAACCGCGTTGCGGGTCGCCTCAGCGCCGGCGCCGGCCGTGGTCGGCACGGCCACCACGGGCAGAGGATCGTTTTCCAGACGCAGCCCGCGCCCCACTCCCTCGAGATAATCGCGCACCGTACGGCTTTGGCGGTTGGTGGCCAGGGCCGCGATTGCTTTGGCCAGGTCGATCGCCGCGCCCCCGCCGACGGCCACGAGAAAATCCCCCTCGCCGATGCCCTGCTCGGTCAACTGCTCGGTCGTCAGATCGACGTCCGCCACCTCCGGCTCGTGGGACAACCGCGCCAACTCAAACGACTCGATCATCTCGTCGTGCAACGACTCGCGTATCTCGGCCAGGGCGCCCTGTCGGGCCACCGTGTTCGAGCCGCAAATGATCCAAGCGCGACGCCCGATGGCCCGGGCGTGGAGACCAATTTCGCGCCGCCGCCCCCAGCCGAACAGTATCTGCCCGGGACCCGCGAAATCGTAGGACAAGCCTGATGCGTTCATGGTTGGAAGACTCCCACCCTTTCCACGACCAAGGGTCGTCCCTGCACAAAACCACGCCGCGAACCGTCGTTCTCGAAACGCCGCCGACGTCCTATAATAGGAAGACGTAGGTCAGGCTGTGCCTGACGACCGGGAAACCGTTCGACTTCCGATGTCGTGTATGACCCGGCCTACAAAGTCCGGTCGACTCGACCCCTGGTTCATCCCGATAACGATTATCGCTATATATCTTCCCCCGGCAAGTGGCGCGAAACCGTGAACGATACGATTGAAATTCGACCAAGCGGCCCGGTTCGCGGCGCGATTCGCCCACCCGGCTCCAAAAGCATCACCAATCGGGCGTTGGTCTGCGCAGCGCTGGCCGAGGGCGTCTCGACGCTCGCCGGAGTGCTGGACAGCGAGGACACGCGGGTCATGGTTTCCGCGCTGGGCCAGCTTGGCCTGGAAGTATCGCCCGACTGGAAAGACGCCAGCGCGCGCGTTGTCGGCTGTGCGGGCCGGCCGACCGCCACCGAGGCAAACCTTTACGTGGCCAACAGCGGCACGACGGTTCGTTTTCTCACGGCCCTGGTCGCGCTGGGCAAGGGAACCTTTCGGCTCGATGGAACCCCGCGGATGCGCGAACGCCCGATCCAGCCGCTCTTGGACGCGCTGGGCCAATTGGGCGTCCGCGCCGAAAGCGAGTTGGGCACCGGCTGCCCGCCGGTCGTCGTCCACGCCCGGGGTATTTCGGCGGCCGCGGCGCGCATGTCGGGCACGCTATCGAGCCAGTATCTCAGCGGTTTGCTAATGGCCGCCGGCGGCTCGCGGGCAAGGATTGATCTGCTGGTTGAAGGCGAGCTTGTCTCGGAGCCCTACGTCGCGATGACGCTGGCCGTGATGCGGTCGTTCGGGGTTGAGGTCGACCGGCCCGAGCAAGGCCGTTTCGTCGTGCCGGCTTCCGCGGCCTACCGGTCCTGCCAGTACGAAATTGAGCCCGACGCATCGGCCGCCAGCTATTTTTTCGCGGCCGCGGCAATCACCGGCGGCCGAGTCACGGTCGAAGGGCTCTCGCGACACAGTTTGCAAGGCGACGTGGCGTTTTGCGATTGTCTTGCAAAAATGGGATGCCGGGTCGAGTGGAACAAAAACGCGATTACGGTGTCCGGCGGACCCTTGCGCGGCATCGACGTCGACATGAACGCCATCAGCGACACGGTCCAAACGCTGGCGGCCGTGGCGCTGGCGGCCGAGGGGCCCTCGCTGATTCGCAACGTGTCCCACATCCGTCATAAGGAAACCGACCGGCTCGCGGCGCTGGCCACCGAATTGCGCAAGCTCGGCGCCGCGGTCGAAGAAGGACGCGACTGGCTGCGGATCGTTCCGGGCAATCTTCACGGAGCCGCGATCGATACCTACGACGACCACCGCATGGCGATGAGTTTTGCGGTCGCCGGATTGAAGGTGCCGGGAATCGTCATCCGCAATCCGGGCTGCACGGCGAAGACCTATCCCCGGTTTTTCGAGGATCTCGCCCAGCTCACCGGGGATGCGGCAGACGCGCCGAACTGACCTGCGCTTCGGCCGGCGTTTCCAGCAGTTCGTCAACCCGCTGCATGAACAAACGACTTGAATCGTTTACCGGCGGTTCACCGGGCGTCAGTTCG
Source organism: Pirellulales bacterium (assembly GCA_016933425.1). GTDB lineage: Bacteria > Planctomycetota > Planctomycetia > Pirellulales > Thermoguttaceae > UBA11386. The sequence continues at coordinate 2,232 of JAFGAY010000046.1, read as the reverse complement.
ACGGCGTCGACCCGGCCGCCGCAGTGTGGGCAGACCATCCTCTTGCCCAGGTACTCGACCAAAATCAGCAGGCGGCGACCGCACGTCGGACACTCGCGAGTGAAGAAGACGCGTTTCGACATGGACGGCACCTCCTTTCACCAAACCATCGACAGGCGAACGCCTGACGGACAACTCACGACGTTTCCGGCCGGGAACAGAGTCCGCGAAAAAGCAGGCCGGAACGCGGACGGCAGCACTCCGCTATCTTAAAACATGAACCCTGCTTTGACAATGAGGTTACCCCTTACATATCGGCCGGATCGTGTTATTTAGGGTATGACCCAAAAGGGTATGCGGCATCGAACAAATATGAAAAACGTGCTAGATATAACATTTCGTAACATTTCAAAGACCAGTAAATGGGAAAAAGAAATGGAGTTCAGCATGTGTACCAAATAGGCAATATAGACGCGACTTGGCCAACAAAGATGGCTTTTTGCATGAATCGAGATTGCCTGATCTGAGAAAAGCTGCTTGGAACACGTGGACTTTTATGCTTCGCACCTAAATTCATCCAATCAGGGGGGATGCCTTGGACGATCTTACCAGGGATGCCAGTAAGGTAGGATTCTGGGAAAGGCTGTCTGTTTGTGTCCTTTCCTGGCGCCCAGGCCATCGGCCGATGCGACAACAGGAGAATTGCCGTGTTGTGGAAATTGTGCCAAACGCGAGTCGCCCAGGTCGGGCTGACGATCGTTCTGCTGGGATTAGCTTCCGGGGTCCGTGGCGCGCCGGTCGCGGCCGACAAGGCCGAATCGCTTCCAAAATTTCCCGCGGTCGAAAAAGCGATCCGCGAGCATTTCGCAAAATTGCCCAATTATCGCGACGGCGAGATTCTTTCGCGAAATCAGGTCGGGCCGATCTTTCGCATCCTGGAGAACATGGGATGGCCGGTCGACGGCCAGAAGGCGATTCTCGAAGCGGTGCTTCCCGACACGGATCCGCTGGTCCGCCAGCTTCGCACAGAGGCCGGCAAAAAGTTCGCCCGGCAAGTGGCCACGGTTCCCCAAGGATACGACCGGCTGGACCGCCTTCGCCGCGCATCGCAGGGGCAGCAAAGAGTGGGCAACCTGATTCAGGGGCCCGACGGCTATCTGATGATCAAGTACATGACGACCACGGCGGGCGGCAGGGAATTGGGTAGAATGCTTTCGCAGACCCCCGGCGGAAAAAACTTCAATAAACCGACGGAACGTATCTACACGGTCGACCAGCTCGTCGACCGGCTGAAGCAAGAATACGCCAAGACCGTCGGGAAACCGGCCTCGACGCCCCCCTAGGGCTACCGGACCCGGCGAATGGATCGGATCACGACCGGCTCGGCCGGCGCTCGGGGCAAGGGCGAGCCGTCCTTGGCCGTGGTTTCGCGTGTGTCGACCTCCCCGATCCGATCGGCGACGTCCATCCCCTCGACGACCTTGCCGAAGACACAGTAGCCGTAGCCTTCCGGCGTCGCATCGCGGTGGTCCAAGTGGGGATTGTCGGTCAGGTTGATGAAAAAGACGCTCGTCGCGCTGTCGATCGTGCCGGGATCCCGCGCCATCGCCACCGCGCCGCGGACGTTTTTCAGACCATTGTCGGCCTCATTGCGCACGGAAAGACGGGCCGGCTTCACCGAAAGGTCCTCGGCATGGCTTCCACCCATGATGGCGTATCCTCGATTGACCTCGTGGAAAATCGTGCCGTCGTAGAATCCGTCGTCGGCATGGTCGAGAAAGTTGTTCACCGTCAGGAGGGCGTTTTCCGCGTCGAGTTCGACGACCATGTCGCCAAGCGAGGTTTCGATTTTCAATCGGGGATGCTTTTCCGTTTCGAACCGCCGTGAGGGCGGCATGTCGTTGGCATCGGCTGATGGGGCCGGCTGGGAAGCCGCGCCCTGGTCGTTGGGCTTGGCGTCGTTGTTCTGCTTGCCGGGACGACAACCCGCCGAACCAGCCGCCAGGACTAGTAAAACAACAATTATCCAATCGCGCCGAAGGGGCGAAAGCAAGGTTTGCATAAGGATTCTCCGGGACTTTTCGCCGGGCCGTGCCGCCGCGGCAAGTGCCTATCATCGGCCGATCGAGGATTTGCCGCAACCTTGATTTTCGGCGGTCCGGCGTAATGGGACCAGTTCAGCTTTTGCGTGGTTTGGCGCTTGTGGTGGAAGGTCAATAGGAGATTTGACAGGTTTTGTGGTAAGGTGGGCAG
>JAFGAY010000308.1 GCA_016933425.1 Pirellulales bacterium | reverse complement strand
GTCGACCTGGTACAACAACAGCGAGCCGAGCCCGCAGGTCGCCGTGGCCAGGTAGATCGTCAGCACGGCCTGCTTGCGGCTCATGCCCAGCGCGACCAACCGGTGGGAAAAATGACACTGGTCGCCCTCGAACGGGCTGCGCCCCTCCCAAAGCCGGATCCACACCACGGTAACCGTATCGTAAAGCGGAACGGCCAGCACGCACAGCGGGGCCAGAATCGCGTGATCCGGCAGATCGCTGCCGGCGAACGTGGCCGACAGCGTGGCCATCGCCAGCAAGTAGCCGACCAGGTAACTTCCCGCGTCGCCCATGAAAAGCCGCGCCGGCGGCCGGTTGTGATACAAAAAACCGACAAGCGACCCCACCACCACCAGCAAAAATCCGCCGACGAACAGTTGGGGCTGGGCGGTTCGCGGGTCGGGCACCATGAGCATCACGGCCGCCAAAATGGCCGCGGCAATCGCCGCCGTGCCGGCCGACAAACCATCCATGTTGTCGAGCATGTTGAACGAATTGACCAACCCGACGATCCACAGCACGCTCAATACGAAAGTGAGCCACGCAACGTCGATAAACAGACTCAACCGCCAGCCCAACAGCACCATGGCCACGGCCACGATCGTCTGCACGATGATGCGCACCCACCAGGGCAGCCCCCGGCGGTCGTCGATCAGCCCGAGCACAACCAGCACAGTGCCGCCGGCCAGCATCGACCAGAGCCGCGGCGACTGTTCGGCCAATCCGGCCAGGTGCGGCGCGACGAACGCGGGCAGCCACGCCGGAGGCTCGGCCATGCCGGCGATCATCCGCAAGACCAACGTGCCGGCGGCCAACGGCCCGACCACGCCGAGCCAGATGGCCAGCCCGCCGGCGGTCGGCATCGGTTGTTGATGAGTCTTGTGGCGGCCCGGCCGATCAACCAATCCAAGCGGCGGCGCCCATCGGCGCATCGCCCAACCCGCCGCCCAAGCGACCAACACACTCGACACCAATGCTCCAACGATCAACCAGGTCACGGGCCAATCCTTTTCTTTGGAACCACAGATAAACGCGGATGAACGCGGATATGCAGATATAATGACCCATCCGTGTTCAGCCGTGTTTATCTGTGGTTCCCTCGTCCTTCAAATACTGTCGGCATCGGGTGAAAAAAGCCTGGTAGTCGGCCCGGCGGTAGTCGGCGAACGTCCACTGGTGATGTTCCCAACGCCGGTGCCTGTAATATAAGGTAATCTCGGCATAAATGCCCCGCCCCAGATAGATCCGATGGGCAAAATCCTTGGTCGAGGCCAAAACCAGCTTGCCGAGCGTCAGATAGCCCGGGTCGAGATTCAGCGGCCGGGTCTCGCCGTGCCGCCCCAGGGCCGCGTATTCGTCTTCCCAGGCGTTGGTCGCAAGCTTCACGTCGACCAGCGTCGCCGGATCGAAAAACGCATGGCCCTCGCTCGACGAATCGAAGATCCAGAAGACCTTTTGCAGCCCGGGACCCATGGTGGGCTCGTAGTAGTCGGTGTCGTTGAACGCAAACCGAGGACTTTCGAGCGCCACCGGCCCCCAGCACGCCTCGGCCCGACGCCGCGCCCAATCGAGCGCCTCTCCATGCCGGCTAAACGCAGCCACCAAGAGCAGGGCAGGGGAGTGCGCCGTTGGTTGACCCATGGACGTAGGTCAGGCTGTGCCTGACAAAACTTGCAGGCCGGGTCACGACCCGGCGCCGAGGTTGTTATTGCCGGGTCGCGACCCGGCCTACAGTGCTGATTCCCAATCTCTAATCCCTTCTCGTCAGGCACAGCCTGACCTACGTAATTCACGACGGGAAGAAAAAGGAAAACGGCTGTCTACCCTCACTCGATCCTACTCGTAAATCACCTGTTCCTTGCGCCAGTCCTTGTCCTTGTCGTAGCCGAAGGCCTTGACGCGAGGCCGGCGCTCGCGGAGGCGGATCGAGTTGACGCCGATCCCATAACCTTCCGACTCTTCGTTCTTGCCGACGCAGGTCAGCCGCAGGTCGTACTTGCCCGGCTCGGGCCAGAAGTCCATCAGGTGGAATTCCCACAAGTCGGTCGCCGGCCGGTAAAGGTCGATCGGTTTGCCGATCTTCACCCCGTTGAGCGTTACCTGGTAGATGCCCGAGTCGGGTCCCCGGGTCGCTTCGACCAGCAACCGCAGCGGTTCCTTTTCCTTGACCTCGAACGAATAGTCGACCCAGCCGTCGCGGAGCGAGCGCGGCTGGAAACGCAACTGTCCGCCGGAAGCCAGATAGAGCTTGCCTTCTTCGAGTTTCGCCCGGCCCTGGCCGTGCCGGCCCGAGGCTAGCGCGTCCTTGCCCCAGGTGATCACCCGTTCGAGGCTCGGCAGCTTTCGTTCGGCGGCCGGGGGAACCGTGGTGAATTTTTTTGCCGGGCCCATCTGATACCAGAACGCCACGCTGCTGAAATCGTCCTCGCGCTCGTTCCAACTATGCGGCTCGTGCTCCTTGTTTTCGTCGGGCGACATCCAACCGAACGTCTCGAACGTGACGCGGATGCCCGTGTTGAAGACCAGCGGGTCTTGGACGTGCCATCGGTAGCTGCACGTCATCTGGCCGATAATCCGGTCGTCGCCGCCTTGGTTCAGATAGGGGACGCCAAAGTACGGCGTGCTGTTTTCCTTGAGCCCCCAGGCCGAAAGAAAATAATCCTCGGTGCCCGTTCCGCGAATCGAGGGAAGCTTCTCGCCGTCGATGTAAATCTTTTCGTCGCCCTCGCCAAACCACGAGGGGCTGCGCGTTCGCACGGCCAGCACGGTGCCGACGTAGTAGCCCTTGCCCTCGGCGTCGAGCACGACGTAGTCCTGGCCCGGCTTTGTCGGATATTCCTGGTTGTACTGGGCGCAGAAGTTCATCGTGTTTTCCGGCAGCGACTTCTTCTTGATCCAATCGACGTTATTGTACAGTTTGCGGATCGGTTTTTTGCTCTGGTTGACGATTTCGATCCGCGCCGATTTGCGGAACGGCATATGCCAGAAGCAGTTGTAGGAATCGGCGTCCTCGACGATGACCGGCACGCTGATCACGGCCATCTGCCGGCCGAAACAATTGGCGAAGAAATCGCCGACCGGCGCCTCGACGTCGGGCTTCTCACGTCCGTCCCAGTAGATGCGCAACAACATCTCCTGCGGATCGGCCGCGCCGTCGGTGACCCAAAAATGAGGTTCCTGGAGAAACGTGAGCCAGATATGCGTGATGACGCCCGGCCCTTTCAAGTCGGCCATGACATAGGTCGCGCCCGACTCGATCCGGTCGGGCCGGTCGAGATTGTTGTCCTTGTCATAAAGGTCGTTTGGGTTCCAGGCATTCGACCCGGCGCGCATGCTGCGGCCTTCCTGCCATTGGGTGAGCTTTTCGAGCCCCTGGCCCCGCGCGACCGCTGGAACCGCCGCGACGGCAATCAACCCGCAAAACCCCAGCGCGGCACACCATTTACCCAGGCATCGACTCAACATGGAACGTCTCCTCTCGGTGGATCGACTGATGAATTCGCCCATAAATACTCACTATTTTGCCCACAGGACAATAGACATCCATTGTAACCGACGGCCGTTGGAGTGGCAACCGACGGGCCTTGGACCTTGGACTCACCCCCTTCCATGGATCGCTCCTCCGCGTCTTCCCCGCGTCTCTGTGTCTCCGCGCGAGCATTTGATTTTTTGTTTTTCTCGCGCGGAGACGCAGGGGCGCGGAGATTCGGTTTCGGCTATCCATTACATGCAAAACCGGTTCATTCCGCATAATCCAAACCACGCGAAAACTCCGGCCGGCAGCCGGGTCCGGCCGTCTTTCGCGACCTATAGTCATAGTGGCTGAATGCGGCGCAACGAGCCTTCCCTCCTGACGATTCACCCGCCTTGTACCTGCGCCACGGCCTTGTCCGGCGCCGTGTCTTTGCACTGCCGGCCCGGACGTTGTCTGTGTTCATCGCAACGACATCCGGGGTTGCCTGACGCGCCGTGTTGGGATCGCCCCTCAAACCAACGTTTCGTTTTCACAAGGAAAAAGGAGAAGCTCCCATGTTTACTCAAGAGACCTGGGGAAGAATCTCGGAGCAGACCGCCTCGCTGGTCGGCACCTACTTCCTCAACGTCGTCGGCGCGCTGGCCGTGCTGGTCGTGGGCTGGGTTGCCGCCCTGCTGTTGGCCGCGCTGGTCCGCGTCGGGCTTGGCAAGCTCCGGTTGAACGCCCACGTCAAGCATTGGTCGAGCACCGGCCAGACCACCAACGGTCAAACGCCCGAGGTCGAACGCACCGTGTCGCGCGTCGTCTTCTGGCTCGCCATGCTCTTTGTGCTGGTCGGATTTTTCCAGACGCTCGGCTTGACGCTGGTCACCGAGCCGCTCAACCAGTTTCTCAATCAGATATTCGAGTATGCCCCTCGCTTGGTCGGCGCCGCCGGCTTGCTGCTGGCCGCGTGGATCATCGCCCGAATCCTCCGGTTCGTCGTCCGCGAAGTACTGCAAGCCACTCGGGTCGACCAACGTTTGAGCCAGCAGGCCGGCGTTGAGGACGAAAATAAAATGCCTTTGGCCAGGACCGCCAGCGAGGCCGTCTACTGGCTCACCTTTTTGCTGTTCCTGCCCGCGGTGCTCGAAGCGCTGGCCGTCCCCGGCATGCTCGCGCCCGTCCAGACCATGCTCACGTCGATTCTCGACTACCTGCCCAACGTGTTCTACGCGGTGGTCATCTTCGCCGTCGGCTGGTTCATTGCCCGAACCGTGCAGCGCCTGGTGACCAACTTTCTGGCCGCCATTGGAACCGACCAGTTCAGCGAGAAGGCCGGCGTATCGACCATGCTAGGCCGCAACAGCCTGTCGAAGCTGATCGGCCTGATCACCTACATCCTGATCCTGATTCCCGTGTTGATCGCTTCGCTCAACAAGTTGGCCTTGGAAGCGGTGACCGGTCCGGCCAGCCAGATGCTCAGCACGATCCTGGCCGCGCTGCCGGCCATTTTCGCGGCGTTTTTGGTCATCGCGATCGCTTACGTCGTCGGCCGGATCGTTGCCGGCCTGGTGACCAATTTCCTTGAAAATATCGGCTTCAATCGCATCTGGACCCACCTGGGCATCAAGGCGCAAACGACCACCAAGTGGAAGACCCCCTCGCAGATCATCGGCTACCTGGTCCTCGTGGGCGTCGTGTTGCTGGCGGTGATGCAGGCACTGTCGATTCTCGGCTTCGCCAGCGTTGCCGGACTGATGGAAAACTTCCTGGTCTTCGCCGGCAACGTCGTTCTCGGCCTGGTCATCTTCGGCCTCGGCTTGTTTATCGCCAAGGTCGTCGCCAACACGATCCACGCCACGGACATGGGCCAGGCTCACATCCTGGCCCCGGTTGCCCGGATCTCAATCTGGGTCCTCTCCGGCGCGATGGCCTTGCGTCAGATGGGTCTGGCCGATGAGATTGTCATTCTGGCCTTTGGACTGGCGTTCGGCGCGATCGCCGTCGCCGCCGCCATCGCTTTCGGCATCGGCGGCCGTGAAGCGGCCAAGAGCCTCGTCGACGAATTCGTCGAACGGCGCAAGTACCAGCGACAGTTCTAGCCGATTGTCGTCGATTCAACAGAACCACAAAGGGTGGTTGACTCCGGTCAGCCACCCTTTGTTTTTCGACTACTGACTGACGCGCTGCCCGCTAAGAAACTATCCTACCGCGTTCCTTTGTCGATCTCGAAGATGCAGCAAGGGTCCCCGTCGTGCCGACAGGCCACCTGGCGGACCGGACGGCCCACCACGATCGACATGATTTGCTCGTCGATCTGGCACACGCGCCGGTGATCCTCGAACATGCCGATGAACGAACAACTCCGCTTGAGAAGCGAAATGTGCTCGCCTTGCTCGTCGATCTCGACCAACAGGCCCTCGTCGCACAGCAATCGATTCATCTGGCGGAGCCGGCCCGCGGGCGTTTTGGCCGTGATGCGGCGTCCATAGTACTTGGCCATTTCGGCGCTGACTTGTTTGAGAATTTTGTCGACCAGCGCCTCGCCGCCGACTTGCTCGACGGCTTGCCACAATGCTCGGCCAAGAAGACACTCCTTGCCCGCGCCGAGCAACAATAGGGCCGCCGGCGTCGCGCGGAATCGGTTCCTCGGCCGGCCCCGGCCCGAAAGCCGCTCGACGGTCCGCTCGACCAGGCCCGCGTGTTCCAATTCGTCGAGTTGTTCGGTGATCGCGGTTCGGGTTACGCCGGCCGCTTCGGTCAATTCGGCCACGGACTGTGCCGGTCGCCCAACAAGGAGCTTGACGATCCGCAATCCGGCCGCACTGATCGGGGCATCCGCCATCCTTTTTGCCTCATCTCGCATGGTTGAGCCCGTCCGCGCCCTTCACGCGGACGTCGCTGGCCCTTTGACGTCATTGCGCTGATTTATGGACGACCTCAATTATTTCATAATTAGTGATGATACCCTTTCAAATCCAGGCGTGCAAACCACTAAAGCCCAAACCAGGGGAAAACCAGCCGCTATAGGTAAAAACACCCCCCCCAGACGGCAGGTCGCTGGTTTCGGAGTGACAATCTCTTCACGGCGTTACAACATGCGTCTTTGTACTATTTCAGCCGTCCGAAGTGATTTGGCAAGAATGAAGCAAGAATGAAGTTAGCCGCCGCGCCTGCGCGGCGTTCGCATTCCATATTCGGACAAACGTCGAGCAGGCTCGGTAAACTAAATTTCCGCTATTCCGCGGAAGTGTTACCATGTGTCTTTTACAAACGCCGCGCAGGCGCGGCGGTTAACGTTTTGGTCGTCGAATACTTCAAACGGCTGAAGTGTCGCCAAAATCCGTTCTTACTCTCCAAACAGCGGCGTCGATAGATAACGTTCACCCAAATCGGGCAGGATGACGACGATCAGTTTGCCCCGATATTCCTCGCGCCGGGCCAATTCGAGTGCCACCCAGGCCGCCGCGCCGCAACTGATGCCGCACATGAAGCCTTCCTTGCGGGCCATTTCCCGCGAGGTGGCCATGGCGTCTTCGTCCTCGACCGTGATCACCTCGTCGATGATGTCCAGGTTGAGCACGGCGGGCACGAATCCGGCTCCAATTCCCTGGATCTTGTGCTTGCCCGGCTGGAGCGGACGTCCCGCGAAGGTTTGGGTCAGCACGGGGCTTTTCGCCGGCTCGACCGCGACGATGCGCGCACTCGGTTTGAGCCGTTTGATCACCTCGCCCACGCCGGTGATGGTTCCGCCCGTCCCGACGCCCGCCACCACGACGTCGACCGCGCCGGCCGTGTCGCGCCAGATCTCCAGGGCCGTCGTCTTGCGATGCACCTCGGGATTGGCCGGGTTCTTGAATTGCTGCAACATCACGTAATTCGGGTTCTCGGCCGCCAGCGCCTCGGCGCGTCGGACCGCGCCGGGCATTCCTTCGTCGGCCGGCGTCAAAATCACCTCGGCCCCCAACGCCGCGACCATCCGCCGACGCTCCAGGCTCATGCTCTCGGGCATCGTCACCATAAGCCGATAGCCGCGCGACGCGCAAACAAACGCCAGCCCGATGCCCGTGTTGCCGCTGGTCGGCTCGATCAGAATCGTGTCGTCGTGGATCAGCCCGTCCCGTTCGGCCGCCTCGACCATGGCCAGGGCAATGCGGTCCTTGACGCTCCACAGCGGGTTGAAGTTTTCGAGTTTTCCCACGACCGTCGCCGGCAATCCCGCGGCCATTCGCCCAAACCGAACCAGCGGCGTGTTGCCGACGCATTGAGTGATGTTGTCGAATATCCGTTCGCGTCGCGCGTCGCCCATGATTAAGACTCCTTCGCGTTAAGGACCTGTTTTGAAATTCGTAACCGATCCCCAAGGACCTCGGGCAATCCTGGAGGAACGTGCTCTGTCACGTCTGTTTTCCGGCTGTTCACGGCCACGACGGTGCGTGGCCTTCCATGAGTGTGGCTTTTCATATGGAGGGCCACGCTCCGTCGTGGCCGTGATTGATTGTCCCCCGGCAACCACTTTCTGGGAAACGTACCTGGTAGGTTCATGCGATTCAAAACGGCCAGAACCACGGAACCAGCACCACGGCCACGATCCACAGCAACAGGTTCAGGGGAATGCCGATTTTCAGGAAGTCGCCAAACCGGTATCCGCCGGCCCCGTAAACCAACATGTTCGTCTGATACCCGATCGGCGTCATGAAACTAGCCGACGCGGCGAGCATCAGAACGACGAAAAACGGCGTTGGGCTCGCGTGATACAATTCGGCCGTCTTCAGGCAAAGCGGAAACATCAACACGGCCGCCGCGTTGTTCGTAATCAGCGACGTCAGCAACGACACGACAAGGTAGATAATCGCCAGGCTGGCCAGCGGTCCCCAGTCGTGCATGCCTGGCAAGTGTTGTTCGGCCAAGCCCGCTACGCCATGCGTGGCCGCGAAAAGGCGCTCCGCGATTACGCTAATCGCGCCCGACTTCTCCAGGGCCGCCCCGATGGCGAACGCCGCGGCGATCGTGACAATGACCTGATAGTCGATGCTTCGCCGGGCGTCGCCGGGCGAAATGCATCCCAACGCCACCATGAGCACGGCCGCCAGCGTCGCCACCACGACGACCGGCAGCCAGTCGAGCGTCATCACGACGACAAGAAAGAGAAACAGCGCCAGCGCGCTCCACGCGCGATCGCGTCGTAGCGGTCGCCAGTCGTCGACGGCGCTGATCAAATAGAACGAAGGGTCGTTTCGGTACGCCCGCAAAAAGTGGGGCCCCACCTGCAAGAGCAACGTGTCGCCCGGCCGGAGTTCGATGTCGCCGACCTTTTGTTTCACGCGGGCGCCTCCCCGGTGAACCGCGACGACCGCCGCCCCGAATGCCGCGCGAAAATCGGCGGCGCGGACCGACTTGCCGATCAACGACGAACTCGGCGAGATCACCACCTCGCACAGCCGGCGGCCTCGCTGCTTGCTCGGCGCGACTTCGTACGACGGGTCAGCCGCCGGAATCAGGCCAGGAATCCGCTCGATTTCGATAATGTCGCTCAATACGCCCGTGAAAATCAGCGCGTCCTCGGCCTCGATCCGATCCTCCGGCCCGACTGGCGACAGGATCGCGTCGCCTCGGTTGATCTCGATGAGAAACAATCCCGTCAAATGCCGAAGTCCGGCCTCCTCGACGGTCTGTCCCACCAACCGGCACCCCGGCCGCACTTTCATTTCCGCCAGGTACTCGCGGCGCGTTTCCGTGAGTTGTTCGAGAAACTCCTTGCGGTCGGGCAAGAGCCGGGAGCCAAACAAGTACAGATACGCGAAACCAATCGCCGCGTAGGGAAGCCCGATCTTGCCGATCTCAAACAGTTCCATTCCCGGCTGGTTCTCTTCGAGCATCAATCCGTTGACGACCAGGTTGGTTGATGTTCCGATGAGCGTGCAGGTGCCGCCGAGGATGGCGAGGAACGAAAGCGGAATCAGCAGCTTCGACGGCGAGACGCGATGACGGCGGCACCAGTCCAGCACGATCGGAACGAACATGGCGACGATCGGCGTGTTGTTCAAGAAAGCCGACGATGGCAACACGACCGCCGCCAATCGCCGTGTTGCGCCGGCAATGCCGTCGGCCCGTCCGAGCACCCGGTGACCCACGTAATCCAAGACGCCCGTCTCGCGCAGGCCCGCCGCCACCACGAACAGAACGGCGACGGTCAACACGCCTGGGTTCGAGAAGCCGGCGAAAGCCTCGGCCGGCGAGATCACGCCGCAAGCAGCCAGAAACGCGGCCCCCGCGAGAAACAGCAGGTCGACCGGCGCGAGATTCGCAACCAGCGCCATGAAAATCAAAACCACGGTCGCAACGGTCAGCCACGCGTCCGTGCTCATGATTGTTTCCCTCGTGCCCTGGATTTCGTGCCGTTCGTTGGCCGGGCGGGACTCCCTGGAAATCCCGACGGTTCGCCCGACGGAGAACCACGTCCGATTAGAGCAAATCGTCCGGCAAGGGTCCAGCCGGTCTGGTGGCAGGGTAATGGTTAGCGGTCAAGATGGGCAATATTTTTAGCACACCCTGACATGGAGGGCCGCGCTCCGTCGTAGCCGCGCGCAACGAGCTGCGTGCGGCCACGACGGAGCGTGGCCCTCCACCGCATGGCGTGATCATCCGTTGCCGCGCTCTCGGACCCGAGGTTATTGCCAAGTGGACGGCGAGAAAGTATACTGGCGGTTATGCTCCCATGGTTCGGTCATGATGCGTGCCGGATGCCGCCCGGCCGTGATGCCCGCCGTACCCGAACCGCCACACTCTCTCTATTTGGTCCCCGTTTTGTGGAGAAGAAACCCCATGCACGCTCTCTCACCTCTTCGATCCATGGTCCCTGCGGCGGCGGCAATGCTTGTTTGCGTGGCTTTTATCGGCACATCGCCGGCGGACACCGCGCCCGGCATCGAGTCGCGCAAACCGAGTTCCTCTTCGGAATTGCGCTATTGGCTTGAAAACATGGTTTGGAACCACCGGTTCACGCTCGACGAAATGGCGGCCGCCACCGGCATGGCGAAAGCGGAAATCGAGGAAGCGCTGAAACGGTTCGACATTCGTTCCGATAATCGGCCGGAGCCACCGAAAGCTGGGCCCGTGCCCATTGCCCCCTGGCCCGGCGGCCGGATGCTTAGCAACTGGCCCGGCGAGATCGAGCGAACGCGCCAGCGTGAAACG
>JAFGAY010000045.1 GCA_016933425.1 Pirellulales bacterium | reverse complement strand
GGGATTAGGGATTAGGGATTGGGGTGCGTGGGCCGGGTTGGGATCCTAATATGGGGACTGTACGGAATTTTGGGTCAAGTAAAGTGGCATGGTTATCTTGGACGTGGTTTTTCACGGGCTTGATGCCCGTGCCACAAGATTTCGAACATTCCCCTTATATTTCTGGGCCGGGCGGTGGGCCGGGCGGTGATCCGGCGTTGAATGTGGTTGTTTCACCGGGTCACGACCCGGCCTACGGCTCTCCCCCTAATCCCTAATCCCTTTACCGTCAGGCACAGCCTGACCTTCGGGCTTTGAGAAAATAGCCACTTGGGTGGGTTTGGGGTATTCCCGCTGGACCAAACGGAGTGGTCGGCCTACCATGGGGGTTTCTCTGGCCGTTTTGACAGCAGAGTGGGAAACGTGGTGAGTCAGGGAGTTGAGAATAGGTATAGGCCGGTTCATGACCGGGCAATAACAAGCACACACGGCACCGGGACATGGGCCCGGCCTACGTGTTGGCGTCGTGAACACCGCCATAGAGGCATCGGATGAGCCCGAAACCGCAACGTTCCCAGGCTGATAGGCGTCTGGAAGAAATTCTTGGATATATGAATTTTTCGGCGGGAGCCCCCGACGCGGCCTTTCTTCGCGCGCTGAACGAGTGTTTTGGGGAGATTGAGCCGAAGGACTCTCGGGGCCGGGCGGTCGCCGATAGCCAGCCCGCGCCAAAGCCCGCGTGGCGGCAACTTGCCGGGCAACTTCGCGAGGGGCTCGATCGGTTGCGGGGCCGCTCGAAGGCGTTCGAGCACGTCGAGCAAGCCGAGGCGGCAATCCGGCTGGTGTTCGAGGAAACGTTGCCTGCCTATCAGCGATTCCACCGCGATTTGCTCTTTCACCAGGACGAAACGACGTTGTTCCGTCCGTTTTTCATCGGCCGAGTATGCGAGGCCGTATTGGCCGAGGGACGCCCCTGGGACGAAACCGATCGGATCGTCGCCGGCGCGATTACCCGACTGAACGATTTCCTGGGCCATCGGCCGATTGCCGTGTTGCGCGACGGGCGCAAGGTGCAGCCCTACGAGCACGAACGGGTGCGTCCGATCCCGCTTTGGATTCGCGACGTCGGCGCGGCGGCGGGACCTTACCGCGAGTTGATCGAAACGACCGTTGCGATACTCCGGGAAACCGATCCCGACCTGCTGGCCCGATCGTGGTTTGATCCCGAGTTGCTCGACGAGTTGGCGGTCGATCCGCGGGCGTACGACTTCGACCATCCCGTTCACCGGCGTCCGAATTATCAGTTCGGCCAGTGGGACCCGAGCCACATCGACGGGCGCGGCTATTACCGCCGGTACGTATTGCAGCAGGTCACGCTCGACGGGATACTCGGCCGGGTGATGGACCGCGGGCGATTGGGGCGGAAGGAAGTTTTATACGAGCAGGCGGCCGTCCTGGCCGGGACTATTTTGATGGGTTCGGGCATTAGCGGCGACGGACCGGGCCGCCACAGTTCGGACGTGACCTTGGCCACGCTTCTTGCCCACATCGCCGAATACCGCGACGACTTTTACGCCTGGTTTTTTTCGGGGATGACGGGCAAGCACTGGCAGCGGCTCAAGGCCGAGGCCGAACGATTGCACCAGCCGCTGGGCGCCGCCCGCCAGCATCTGAATCAATTTTTGGCGGCGCGTCGGGCAAGCCAGCTCCAGCACGTGCATCTATCGCAACTTTACGCGAGAATGGGTTATCCCGACGCGGCGATGGCCCAGGCCAGGATCGTGCCAGTGGCTTCGGCGCGAATGCACTGTGAAATACAGTGTCGGCTCACTGCGGCCCATCACCACGTCGACCGCCGCGAGTTTGAGGCGGCCGCCGCCCTGTTGTCCGAAATCGAGGACACGCTGCACCGGGCCATCGAGTGCGGTGCGTTAGTCGATCCGTGGAACGTCCTGGGATTCGAAGCGATGTTCTCGCTTTTTCCGGCGTTGGAAAACAGTTGCCACGACCATCGGGTCGACGAGCTTTTGGACGTGATGGACGATGTTTTCTCGCTGTACGCCCGGGTTGAAAAGGCGGCGGCGGCGGCCGGTCGAAAGGACATTTTATCGCGGCTATCCGTTTCGTTGGAGGCGCTGGCCGCCTGGTGGGACCGGTTCGCCACGGCCGAGGTCAGTTCGGTCGAGGGAATCTCGGGCCGCGAGGCCTACGAGTCGGCTTCGCACGTGGCGACCGTTCTCGGGTTGTGGCACGAAGCCGGCACGGCGGCCGGCGACGTCGCCTTTTGGCGGCGTCACGTCGACAACTTCCAGTCGGCCAAGGCCTACGCCCTGGTCGTCGAGGCTCTGTTGGACGAGCGCGATTTGGTGGCCGCCATGGGCCTGCTCATGCAGTGGCTTGGCGAGTCGGATCGGACGCCGCTGGTCGAGGGAAAATACTCGTTCCACCAGTTGGCCTTGCGGTGGATGCGCATGTTGTGGACGTCGGAAACCGGCCCGAAAGACCGTGCGGCGGACGACGTGGAATCGCGTTGGGCGCAAACGCGAAAGTTTTTCGATTATCTGGAGGCCGGCGGCGAGTCCTATTGGGCGGTTCCCCGGCTCGAGTTGGCGACACACGGCGCCGCGCCGATGCAAGAAGAGGATGACGAGCCGGAAGATCCCGACGCTTGGCTCTACGAGGCCGCCTACGAGAACGTCGTCTATCGCGACTCGGCCGACGACGGATTTGAGGGCGAGGTTTTCGAGCCGGGCGCTGGGATGGACGACTTCGAGTTGACCTCCGAGGCCGAGCGGATATCGAAACGGCTGGCGTTCCTGCGAATGCTCGCGCGGCTCTGGCGAATCGCCGCCGGCGAGGTGGTTCACGCGCGCGGCGAGGCCAACGCCGGGATTCTCAGCGACTGGCTCTCGCGGGCCGAGCGCAATTACAACGATCTGCTGGAATTGCTCGAATCGGTGCACCGCTATCGAATCGCGACTCCGTCGGGCACGGAGGATTCGCTGCTCGAGTACGACCATCGCCAGTCGGTCAAGGAGATGATGCTCGATCGAATCACGGTCACCGCGATCGAGACGGCCGACGCCGCCCGCACAATCGCGATTATCGGTCGGAATCCGGCCGAAGACGACGAACGCCAGCCGTGGGAAACGCTGGTTGAGCGCGCGTTGCGTGCCGGATACGCCCGCCAGACGCGGCCGATTCGGCAATTGTGGCCGCGATTGATGGACGACTTGTCCGACCGGCCCTTGCTCTACCTGCCGTTGGCCCGGGGGGGAAGCCCCCGCAAACTCATTACCGCGCGGTGCCTTCATCGCGCGATCGGCGACTTGCTGGTCATGCTTCCTCGGCTGGGACTCTTCACGGAAGCGTGTCAGTTGCTCGCGATCGTTCAGTGGATGGAACGGGAAAATCCCGTCGGGCCCGGCGGCGTGACCGAGTTCGACCGGATTTTCACAACCGGCTTCAAGGCTTTGATGACCTGCATGGTCGCGGCGGCCGAATCGGACCATTTGACCGACGACGAATTGATCGAATGTCTCGAGGAAACGAGCGAGCCGCTCGTGCGGCTCTGGTTGCGCCATTGCCGGGGCGTGCGATTTTCGCCTCTGGAGGCCGTGGGCGAGGAACCCCGCTGGGACGAACTGAAGCGGTTTATCCGCGAATACGGTGCGGGTCTTTTCACGCAGCATTTCATGAATTTCGGCAACCTTCGCGCGATCCTTTACGAGGGAATCGACGCCTATCTGCGATGGCTCGAGGAAAACGCCGACGCCGAGGACCATGGCCGTCTGGTAACGAACCTGGGCCGGCGGTTGCCGCGTGATCGAGCAATCCGGCTGCTGACCATCACCATCGAGGCCGTGTTGGACAACTACAACGAGTACATGGATTACAACAGCACGACCACCCAGTCGGATCGGGGCGAGATGCTCTACACGCTGCTCGATTTTCTGCGGCTGACCACCAGCTACGATCGGGTCGCATGGAACCTACAGCCGCTCGTGCTGGCCCACGACGTGCTGATCCGTTCGGGACGGATCGAGGCCGCCGCGCTATGGCGCGAGACTTTCGCCGAGCAGACCGGACCGCTGGCCGAGGATCACCTTCGAAAGATGCGCTCGCTGGCGCGCGAGTACGGCATGCAACTGCGAAGCGTATGCGACCGTCTCGGCCAGCGTTTCGTGCGCCCCCTGGATAACGACCGGCTCCGCGCCCTGGTGGGCCCGGCCGTCGAACAAGCGCGGAACGCCGCCCAACCGGTCGCCTTCGCCCAACTCGAACGCGAAATTAATGCTCTGACCGAAGAACCCTCGGGGGCGGGTTTCGTCGTGCCCGAGTGGCTCGAATCGCTCGAGGACGAGGCCGAACGCCACCGGACCGACGGCCGCGCGATCGAAGAGGACGTCGAGCCCGAGGACGAACCCTACAACGGTCCGCGGATTAAACTCACCCTGGAGACGATCCGCCGGCAGGTTCTCGATTGGTCGGGCGAGATTGACTTGTTCGACTAGCCCAAACCGCGCCAACCTCGGTCGAAACTCGGATGGCACCGCGGCGCAGGTTTCGGTACACTCGGGCAGGATTACCCTGTCGTTGGGGCTCCGTTTCGGGGAGAAATGCCCTTGGGAGCATCCCTTTCGGGCCCAATCACGGAGGATTCGCGCCATGGCCCAACAGCCCACCCTCCCCCTGCACATTCGCTCGGCGAGCTATGTTGTCATTCCCGCCCGGCTTGGTTCGACGCGGCTACCCGAGAAAATGCTTCTGGCCGAAACGGGCAAGCCGTTGGTCCAGCACACCTATGAGTCGGCTCTGCGGGCTCGCCTGCCCGAGGGGGTCTGTGTGGCCACCGATCACCCGCGGATTTTCGAGGCCGTTCGTTCATTCGGCGGCGAGGTTCACATGACCGATCCCGGGGCGGCCAGCGGAACCGATCGCGTGGCCGAAGTCGCCCGAAAAATGACCCACGTGGACATCATTGTGAATGTTCAGGGCGACGAGCCGGAAATTTCGCCGGAGGCGATCGACCTGGTCGTCCGTCTTTTGGAAGAAAATCCTTCGGTCGGCATGTCGACCGTTTGCACGCCGATCCGCGGTCGGGCCCAACTCGACAACCCGGCCTGCGTCAAGGTGGTCTTCGATCGCGACGGCCGGGCGATGTATTTCAGCCGCAGCCCCATCCCCCATCCACGCACGTGGAGCGACGCGCTGCTCCGTGCCGATCCGCCCCATTTCCACCAGCACCTGGGACTCTACGCCTACCGGCGGGAATTCCTTTTGAAAATTGCCCAAATGGCCCCCTCGCCGATCGAGCGGATCGAAATGCTCGAACAGCTTCGCGTGCTCGAGGCGGGCCATCCCATCCTGGTAGGGGTAGTCGACGTGCCCACTTTTGGGATCGATACGCTCGAAGACTACCGGGCCTTCGTTGAAAATCGCCGGGCCGGCTAGAACGCATCACATTTTACTATAGCGGGTGTCATGGCCTGGTTTTCACGGGAAAACATACCCACGGCAAGCGTGGGCATGGCACCTAAGCAACCTTCAGTGGTTCAAGTTGCGTGGCCGGGCCGCCCCCCCGGCAAAAAATGGCCGCTCGCATTTCTTCTGGCGACAACCGGCTACCCAAACGGCCGCCAAGGTCTAAAATGGTCGGTTTGGCGTGGGCACGACGCCGACGCCGATTCTCGACCAACCTGACGGAAACGCCATGACCAAGCACATCTTCGTCACCGGCGGCGTGGTCAGTTCGCTGGGCAAGGGACTCACCAGCGCCTCGATTGGCATGCTGCTGGAAAATCGCGGACTCCGCGTCCGCATGCAAAAACTCGATCCCTACATCAACGTCGACCCGGGCACCATGAGCCCCTACCAGCACGGCGAGGTTTACGTGCTGGACGACGGCAGTGAAACCGACCTGGACCTGGGCCACTACGAACGATTCACGAACAGTCCGCTGACGCGCGACAGCAACTACACCACCGGCCAGATCTACCTGGCGGTGATCAACAAGGAACGCCGCGGCGAATTTCTTGGACAAACCGTCCAGGTCATTCCCCACATCACCAATGAAATCAAGCATGTGCTGGGCAAGCTGGCCGGCGACGACGTCGACGTTGTGATCACCGAAATCGGCGGCACCGTGGGCGACATCGAAAGCCAGCCGTTCCTCGAGGCTATTCGCCAATACGCCCTGGACGTCGGCAAGGAAAATTGCGTCTATATCCACCTGACTCTGGTCCCCTACCTCAAGGCGGCCGGCGAACTGAAGACCAAGCCGACTCAGCACTCCGTCGGCCTGTTGCGCCAAATCGGCATTCAGCCCGACGTGCTCATCTGCCGCACCGAGCGATTGCTCAGCCACGACGAGCGGGCCAAAATCGCGCTGTTCTGCAACGTGCCGATCGAGGCGGTGATCGACGAAAAGGACAAGGAATTCTCGATTTATGAAGTGCCCATGAGCCTTTCGGACAATCGGCTCGACGAGTTGATCATCCGCAAGCTGGGCCTGGAAGCCGGCCCCCTGGACCTCACCGACTGGCGCGAGTTGCTCGATCGACTCCATCATCCGCGTCACCGGGTCCGCATCGCCGTGGTCGGCAAATACGCCGAGCACCACGACGCCTACAAGTCGATCTACGAGGCGCTGGGCCACGGGGGCATCGACCATCGGGCCGAAGTCCACATTGAACGCATCCACAGCGAGGCGGTCGAAAAGCAGGGTGCCGAGACGCTCCTTTCGGAGGTCGACGGCATTCTCGTCCCCGGCGGCTTCGGCGAGCGGGGCATCGAAGGCAAGGTGCAAGCCATCCAGTTTGCCCGGCAACAAGGCATCCCGTTCTTCGGCATTTGCTTGGGCATGCAGTGCGCCGTGATTGAATTCGGACGTCATGTCATAGGACTCGACGGGGCCCAGTCGACCGAATTCGACAAAAAAACGCCCCATCCGGTGATTTGTCTGTTGGACGAGCAGAAAAACATCGTCGACATGGGCGGGACCATGCGGCTGGGAGCCCAACCGGCCGCGCTCGCTCCCGACAGCAAGGCCCGCGAGTGCTATGGACGCGACGACGTTTCCGAGCGTCACCGGCACCGATACGAATTTAACAACGACTATCGCCGGTCGTTCGTCGAGGCGGGCATGAGCTTCGCCGGCACGAGCCCCGACGGAGGGCTGGTCGAAATTGTCGAGCTGGCCGACCACCCGTGGTTCGTGGCGGTGCAGTTCCATCCGGAGTTCAAGTCGCAACCGACGCGCCCCCACCCACTGTTCGCCGGTTTCATCGGCGCGGCCGTCCAGCGGCGCGAACAACGATCGGGCCAAGCCGAAAAAGCCGAGCGCGTATAAGATGTTCACGATGGAAAACGTAGGTCAGGTTGTGCCTGACAACCGTGACGCAATGTTCCGTGCATGCAAACAAGCATCCTTGTTTCCTCTGTCAGGCACAGCCTGACCTACTGGAAATGGTGATTCTCGAGGGCGATTCATGATGACCGACGAACCCAAAAGCAAGAAAATCATCATCGACGAAGACTGGAAGTCGCAGGTTGAAGCCGAACGCGAGGCGGCCAAGCGGCAGCAGGAAACCGGGGCGACCGACAAGGCTCCGGATGCCGCAAGCGCGGCGGGACCACAACATCCCATGGCGTGGCCCGAGCCGTCGCTCGCCCTGCTGGTCACGACGCTGGCGACCCAGGCCATGGCGGCGATGGGACTAATGAGTTACGCCGACGGCGTTCAGACCGAAGTCGACCTTGGCCAAGCCAAGCACTTTGTCGACACGATCGGCCTGTTGGAGGAAAAGACCCGGGGCAACTGCACGGCGGAAGAGACCGCCCTGTTGGAAAGCGCCCTGCACGAACTAAGAATGACCTATCTGGCCGTTCGGGAAAAGATGGAAAAAACCATGTCCGGCCCCGGCGGGACGGTCCTTCCGTGAGTCGGTTCCATCCCAAGTGCCATTTTGCATTCCAATTGGGGTGACACGTCGGGGAGTACCACGACGAACGTCGGGCCGGACATGGCTTGTTCGAAAAAGTCTCCCAGGTTAGTAGTTTCCAAACACCACGGATACACGCAGATAAACACGGACGAGACAACTCCCTTCCATCAGTGTTGATCTGTGTTCATCCGTGGTTTCTCTTCTTGGTTTTCTTAGCTCGACAGGCGGTTCAACAGGCTTCGGAATTTGGGCATTCTCGCTTCGACGTATTTGATCCACGCCGCCGGGTGCCAAATCTCGACGCTTACGCCGGCTCCCACGACCATCACTTCTCCGCCCGGCTCGACGCCGAGGAACTCGCGGAATCCCTCGGGCACCAGCAGCCGCGAGCGGCCGGCTAGGGAAACCTCGGTTTCCCGGGTCGACAGCAGCCGGCCGAACAACTGGAGCCGGCCAAGCTGATCGTCGAACTTGCCCGCCGCCAGCTTGCCTTTGACCAATTCGACGTCGGCTCGCATTTTTTCCTGCCAAACGTCCGCGTTCCACAGCCCGAGGCACCCGACCCGTTCCTTGACCAACATGCATCGCGGCGAACCGGCGGCGAGTTGGTCGGTCAATTCGGAAGGGATCGACAGCCGAAACCGCTCGTCGAGCACGCGTTTGAATTCGCCAACAATCAAATCACGCGTCATGGACATCGACGTTGTCTTTCCTTCGGTCGATCGCGTCGGGCGCCCTCCTTGTTTGCCCTCTCGTTCAATTGGGTTAATTTCCCACGAGATGAATCAGACAATTTTGTTAATGGGCACAAAACCCACAAACGAGAGTCTAGCAACTCTCCGCGACCTGGCAAGCACCCGGGCGAGAGAAATCAAGAAAAAAACCAATCGCAATCCACTGCCGACTGGTCGGGAGCTCCCACGTTTGAGCGTGGACGCGTGTATAGATTTGCAAATCGAATTCGCTCGAAAGCGGCCAGGAAAAGAATCACACGCCGGCGAACGCTTCGAGGTCCTTTTGCATTGCGGCGAGCCGTTTGTGCTGGGCGTCCTTGGTCGCCTCGAGGTCGCGGCAGGCCTCGGGCGGATCGTAGGCGAACATGTAGAATTTTACCTTGGGCTCCGTGCCCGAGGGGCGCACGGCCACGTAGTTTCCTTCTTCGGCCAGATCGAGGATGACCATGTTGCCCTTGGGACCGGCCAGCGGCTCCGGCCGGCCGCCGGTTGGCGCGACCGTTTGGCTCAGATAGTCGCGGCTCTGGGCCACGGCGATGCCCGCCAGGCTCGTCGGCGGCGACTCGCGGAATTGGGACATGAGGGCCTTCATCCGGTCCATTCCCTCCGAGCCCGGCATCTTGACCGAAATCGTTCGTTCGCCGTGGCAGCCATATTTCACGAACAGTGCATCGAGCTTTTCGTGCAACGATAGTCCCTCAGACTTTGCCCGGGCGGTCAGTTCGGCCAGGATCATCGAAGCGACCGCGGCGTCTTTGTCTCGGGCGTGGTCGCCGATCAGAAAGCCATACGACTCCTCGGCCCCGAGGATGAATTTGGCCGGATCGCGTTGGTCGATGACGCCGCCGATCCATTTGAACCCGACCAGCAAGTCGCCGACAGTCGCGACGCCGTGAGCGTCGCCGATCCGCCGCATTAACTCGGTGGTCACAAGGGTCTTGACGAGGTAATGGTCCGAGGTAAACCGGCCGCCGTCCGGAGGACCCAGCTCGAGCAGGTAGTCGGCCAGTAGCGCGCCGATCTGATTGCCCGAGAGCGTTTTCCAAGGCGCGTCGGCGTTGATGGTCTCCGGCGCGGCGCAGCCCACCCGATCACAATCGGGATCGGTCGCGAGGATCAATTCAGCGCCGTCCTTTTTGGCTTGCGCGATGATGGGGTCGAAGACCCGGGGATTTTCGGGGTTCGACACGTGTTCGGGCACATTGGGAAAATCGCCGTCCGGTTCGGCGTGGGGGCCGAATAGATCGACGTTGTCGAATCCTGCGGCGGCCAGCGCCGGCAACACGGCCGACGCGCCCACTCCGTGCAGCGGCGAGTAGAGGATTTTCAAGTTTCGCGGACCGGGCCGGCTCTGACGCTTTACTGCGTCGAGAAACGCCCGATCGACTTCTTCTTGACAATACTCGATCCGGCCGTCGGCCAGCGCCTCGTCGAACGAGACGCGACGGATGTCAGTCACGCGCCCAACGCAATCGATCACGCCCCGGTCGTGCGGCGGCAGCAGTTGGCCGCCGGTAGACCAATAAGCCTTTACCGCGTTGTCGCTGGGCGGGTTGTGGCTGGCCGTGACAATGATTCCGCAGTTGCACTTTTTATAACGCACGGCGAACGACAGTTCGGGCGTGCTGCGAAAGCCGTGGAGAAAATAGACCTTGAAGCCGGCCGCCGCCATCACCTCGCTGCAAAGTTGGGCAAACCGGCGGCTCCGGTGGCGGGTGTCGTAGGCGATGGCGCAGGCCAGCGGCTTCCCGCCGGCCTGGCTTTTCACGTAGTCGGCCAGTCCCTGGGCGCTCTCGCCGATCGTTCGGTCGTTGATGGTGTTGCTGCCGAACGGATACATCCGGCCGCGGCGCCCGCCGGTGCCGAAGGGAATGATTGTCCAAAAGGCGTCGTCGAGTTCTTGCCACTTGGCGGCCTCGACGTGTTCGGCGATCGCCGGCACGTATTCGGCATAGCGCGGCTCGGTGAGCCATGCGCGAAGGTTCGTCACCGCTCCGGCCGACAAGTGGCCCTGCTCGGCGGCCGAATTGATTTGCTCCAGGAGTTTTTTGACGTCCCCGTCGGTTGGAGAGAATGAAGAAGATGAAGCAGCCATCGATCCCTCGATTCAGGGTGAAGATCGGTAAGGGGCAAACATGCGTAAGTCATCGGGGCTTGCACGACATGTTCCAACACGTTTCTGCCCACGCCGCGCGCCATTCTAACATACCCCACAGTCGCCGAAAGAGGGGAAAAAGTGGTTCAAAAAGGGGATTGATTTGCGTCACGGAGCCTGTCTGCTCTTCACGGGCACAGTGATTTTCGGTGGAAAAGACATGAAAAAATCATGGAGCGCGTCCTTGCACGCACCCTGACATGGAGGGCCGTGGCCCTTCAGCCGCATCGTAACGTGCGTCGCAATATATCATTACAGCGCGTTCTTTCGCGGATAGTCTTTCGCCGTCGGGCCGGTCCTCGTATACTGCGGTTTTCCATGGGGTTTTCCGAGGACCCGACCATGGCCGAACCGATTATCAGCGTTTCCGGGCTCCGCGGCATCGTTGGCGAGACGCTCACGCCGGAGGTGGCCGCCCGCTACGTCGCCGCTTTTGCCTCGACCGGTCCGACGGGCACGATGCTCGTGGGGCGCGACAGCCGGCCCTCGGGCGAAATGCTCGCCCAAGTTGTCCACGCGGCCCTGCGCGCCGTGGGCCACTCGACCATTGATTTGGGTATTTGTCCGACGCCGACCGTGGGCCTGTTGGTCCGCCGGCATCGGGCCAGCGGCGCCATCCAAATCACGGCCAGCCACAATCCGCCTCCCTACAACGGTCTGAAACTCTTCTCGAACGACGGCCGCGTCATCCCAGCCGGACCGGGACAAAAAGTGCTTCAGCAGTATCGGTCGGGCAAGATTTCCTGGGCGCGCCACGACCGGATCGGCTCGACCGCCGCGTGCGACGACGTTTATACGGCGCACCTCGACGCCGTTTTAGCCACCGTCGACGTCGAGCGCATTCGCGGCCGCGCGTTCGCCGTCTTGCTCGACGCCAATCACGGCGCCGGGGGGCCGCTGGGCCGCCGGTTGCTCGAAGCGCTCGGCTGCCGCGTCACGATTCTTGGTGAAACGCCCGACGGGCAGTTCGAACACAGAGCCGAGCCGACGGCCGAGAACCTGGCCGGCGTGCTGACGGCCGTGCCCGGCTGCGGAGCCCAGATCGGCTTTTGCCAGGATCCCGACGCCGACCGGCTGGCCGTGATCGACGCCGCGGGCCGGTATTTGGGCGAGGAATACACCGTGGCCATCATCGCCGACCACGTGCTCCGCGAGCGCCGCGGGCCGGTCGTGACCAACTGCTCGACCAGCCGCATGACCGAAGAAATCGCCCGGCGCCACGACCAGCCGTTTTTCCGTTCGGCCGTGGGCGAGGCCAACGTGGTCGACGTGATGCTGACCAAGGACGCCATTTTTGGCGGCGAGGGAAACGGGGGGCCGATCGACCCTCGCGTCGGAATGGTCCGCGACAGCTTCGTCGGCATGGCCCAACTGCTTGACGCCATGGCGGCCCGAGGGCTCTCGATCCGCCAACTGGCCGACGAGTTGGCGTGCTACGCCATGGTAAAAACCACCATCGAGCTCGCGCCGGAACTTGTCGGCCGCGGGCTCGACGCGCTTGAAAAACACTTCGACAAGGCCCGGTCCGACCGGCTCGACGGCCTGCGGCTCGACTGGGCGGACCGTTGGCTTTTGGTCCGCCCGAGCAATACGGAACCGATCGTCCGCGCGGTGGCCGAAGCGCCCAATGAGCAAGACGCCCGGCAACTGTGCGACGAGGCGGCGGGAGTGCTCGCGGAGATTGCGTAGGCCGGGCCGCGATCCGGCGGATAAGCAGGGTTGATCGACACAACCGGCAGTATGGAACATCCCTGATGAACTCGCCCACGCCATTGACGAAGTTCCTTTGGGCCTCGCCCTGGACGTTGTTGGGTTTGACGGTCGGGACGATCGGCCTATTGACCGGCGGTCGGGCACGGCGGCGGGGACCGGTCGTCGAGTTTTACGGCGGAGTGGTCCAGCGGTTTCTCGCCCGGCTACCCAATCGGCCTTTGGCCATGACCTTGGGCCACACGATTCTTGGCGTTTCGGCGGCCGGACTGGACGTGGTCCGGGCCCACGAGCTGGTCCACGTTCGCCAGTATGAGCGATGGGGGCCCGCGTTCGTGCCGGCCTATTTGCTTTGCTCCCTCCGACTTTGGCTAACCGGTAAAGACGCCTACCGCGACAACCCGTTTGAAGTCGAAGCCTACCGGCAGGGTAAAGGGTAGTCCGGCTCATAATCCGTTTCTGCTCCCCTCCAGGTCCGCAGGTCGCGCAACCGCTTGCATCACCCCCGGACAACTGCCATACTGGGGGACTGTCCGCGAGGGTTTCGTTTTGGGCGGACGAGGAAGATGGGTGTGTATTTCGCCATGTTTGCGGCATTAGTCTTTTTCGGCGGGCCTGGCTACTTCGAGTGGCTGGTGCTCGGCGCCATCATCGTCGTGCCGGTTCTCGTGTTAACCGTTCTGCCGTTTTGGGTTATTTTCGAGAAGGCCGGTTTTCCCGGGGCCCTTTCCTTGTTGATGACCGTGCCGGGAATCAACTTGGTCGTACTCTTCTTTTTTGCCTTTACCCAGTGGCCGGCGCTAAAACAGCGTGGGCAAGGCAAAAACATCGGTTCGCCCGGCCCCGCGCCGGAACAACAATCGGGGAGGTCGTGAGTCATGTGGTTGCGGATGCGGTTTGACATCGGCTGGGCCGACGTGGCCTTCGGCGTTCGGAGTCTAGGAAAGCGGTTTGATCGCGAGGCGCTGCACCAGCGTATCGCCGACTGCTGGCCCGCGCCCGAGCGGATGTTTACCGCTCTTTCGGTTCGGACAGCCTACGACTTGATGTGGAAGTCGCTTGAATTGCCGCCGGGGAGCGAAGTGCTCATGTCGGCTCTGACCATCCCCGACATGGTCCGCGTCGTCAAGCACCATCAGCTTGTGCCCGTGCCGGTCGATCTCGATTTGGGGAGCATGGCGCCCGACGTGGACACGCTGCGCCGGGCCATTACGCCGGCTACTCGGGCGATCGTCGTGGCCCATTTGTTTGGAACCCATCTCGCGCTCGATCCGATTGTCAAAATCGCGAAGGAGCACAATCTGAGGATTATCGAGGATTGCGCGCAGGGGTTTGAGGGCTGCCGCCGCGACGGCCACCCGGGCGCCGACGTGACGATGTTCAGTTTTGGGCCGATCAAGACGATCACGGCCTTTGGCGGGGGCGTGTTTTGCGTTCGCGACGCGGAATTGCTCGCGCGGATGCAGTCGCTCGAAAAGCTCTATCCGGTTCAAAGTTTATGGTCCTACGTGAAGCGGTTCACGAAGTATTCGATGCTCACGGCAATGGCTTGCCGCCCGCTTTGCGACGTGATTCTAACGGTAAGCCGTGCGGCGGGCTGGGACTACGATCACTGGATCAACACGGTCGCGCGGGCGTTTCCCGGCCCGCGGTGGCTCGAACGCCTTCGCTACCAACCGTCGGGTCAATTGCTGGCCATGTTGGAGCGTCGCTTGCGTACGTGCGACACGACGGCGATCGCGGCCCGCGCCGCGCGGGGCCGTCGCCTGGCCCAGGCGATGCCCCACGGTGCGATGCGTCCGGCCGGCCACATCGACGAGCACACGTATTGGGTGTTTCCGATTCTGGCCCGCGACCCGAAACGGGTCATTGCCGAGTTGGCCGGGGCGGGGTTCGACGCGACGCAGGGTTGCAGCCTCCGGGTGATCGACCCGCCGGAGGACCGGCCGGAACTCGATCCGTGCGTTGCGCGAGAAGCCCTGGCCGGCATGGTTTTCTTGCCGATGGGCCCGGCCATGCCGCGGCGCGAACTGGAGCGGATGGGCCGGGTGCTGGGCCGGCTGACCGACGACCTGGTCATGGATCCCCAGGCCGTTGACCCATCGTTGGTTTTTCCGCGGATCGTGCTTGATCTGCGTTCGGGCTAACTTGGATTGAACGAGAATTGTTCGTTGTCCAGGTACGGCCATTCGCGCCGCATGTCTTCTCAAACGTGAATCTCCCAAAGCACGCCACCCTGCATGGGGGACTAACGATATACTCGGGCCGGTTGACACCCTTGGTCGATCGTCTACAATGCGGAATTCTAGGTAGCCAGATTTGTCGGCTAGTGGCGCCAAGAGCGCCCGATTGAGATTGGTTTCATCGCCCGGCTCGGGGCGCGCCTCCGGCGCGGCAAGATGAGTCCTGGCGTCGCGTGTTGAAACCTCGGTTGTCGTGGGAGCGTGGGCACGGTCGCCGCGAGTTCTCGTGAGGCGGCGATCGCGGCAAGGGAAGAGGACCCGCGTTGCGTTTGCGGGATTGCCCAAACACGCTTCCCGAGGTAATTGCATTGTTTTCCTGTTCACCGTTTCGGAGGAAGCCCCCGATGGCAGAAGCACAAACCAAGAAGCAAATCGTCAACGTGATGAAAGAGGCAAGGTTATTCCCGCCGCCCGCGGAATTCTCGGCCAAGGCCCGCATCAACTCGATGGAAGCGTACGAGAAGCTCTACAAGGAAGCGGTGGACGATCCGGAAGGCTTCTGGGGCAAGCTGGCCAAGGAGGAACTCCACTGGTTCAAGCCGTTCACCAAGGTGCTCGATTGGCAAGAGCCCTTCGCCAACTGGTTTGTCGGCGGGCAGACCAACGT
>JAFGAY010000307.1 GCA_016933425.1 Pirellulales bacterium | reverse complement strand
GAGCATCGTGGAGGGCTTTTCAGGCTCGCCGGAGCCGGGCCAAAAATATTATTCCCTGGACTCGCCGCCGCCGGTCTCGCTCATCACGTTGTCGGTCGCGCCGCGCGAATTTCGCATCGTGCCCGATCTGGCCAAACCCGAGCGGATTCGCGCCACGTTTCGCGATCGCTCGGGCCGGGAATTCCCGTTTCTTTCCATTACGGACCTGGGATTCCGCGACCACATGCGAGGGCATGCGCGGCCGGGCGAGCTCGCCCAGTGGAATCATTTTATCCACTCGCAGGATGAGCTGTTTTTGCGCATCGGGATCAGCCGCGAACACGAGGCGCCGGACGGCCGAGTCGGATACTGGCTGCAAGTGAATGGCATTTATACGTTTCCACGCTATCTCAAGGAGGTTCGTCGTTACCAGCCGACGCCCCATCATGCACCGTGAAATCCACACAATAGGCTACGTTTCCTACTCGGTCGAGGCGTTTATTGCGACGCTCAGTCGGCTGGGAATCACCATGCTGGTCGATGTCCGCTCGCGGCCGTTCAGCCAGTACCGGCCGGAGTTCAACCGCGACACGCTGGCTGGCATTCTCGCGCGGGAGGGCATCGTCTACCTGTTTCTTGGCGACGAGTGCGGCGCGCGGATCGACGCGCCCGAGTGCTACGTGAACGGCAAGGTCGATTTTCATCGGGTCAAGGACCATCCGCGTTTTCAGGAAGGTCTGACGCGGCTGCGCGGCGAAATGGCGAACCACCGCGTGGCGATCATGTGTGCCGAGAAGGACCCGCTGACGTGCCACCGAACGATTCTCGTCGCGAGGCGACTGGCCGAACGGTTTCCCGAGATATCAGTCAAGCATATTCTCGAAAACGGAGCGGTCGAGGACCATGCGGAGATGGAAAAACGCCTTTTGAAACTCCACAAGCTCGACCGACCCGACTTGTTCCGCGCCGAGCGAGAACGGATCGACGAGGCCTACGACCGGCAAGGAGCGAAAATCGCGTATTCCGAGCCGGACGATCCCGGGATGCCGTGAACCGTGGGCCGTGAAGTACGATACGGGGGGAGCGTTTATAGCCGCGGACGGAAGTCCGCGCGCCAGCATGATGAAACTCACAACGGATAAGATGAACTAATCAAGGTCAAAATCATGACGGCCGCGAAGCTTTTTACCATCGGGTTCACCAAAACCGACGCGGAGACGTTTTTCTCCAAGCTCAAGGCAGCGGGGATCACGAAGATTATCGACGTGCGGCTGAACAACGTATCGCAGTTGGCCGGCTTCGCCAAACGAAACGATCTGGCTTATTTTCTCAAGGAACTCTGCGGCTGCGACTATGTCCACCGGCCCGAACTCGCGCCGACCAAGGAAATGCTCGACGCCTACAAGAGCAAAACTATCGACTGGCCTGAATATGCCCGGCAATTCAATGCACTGTTGGCCGAGCGCGCCGTGGAAAACGCAATATTCGCCGAACAACTCAACGGCGCATGCCTCTTGTGCAGCGAGCCGACGGCCGAACATTGCCACCGGCGGCTGGTGGCCGAGTATTGCCGCGAGAAGCACCCCGAAATCGAAATCGTTCACCTCTAGCGGCGGCCTTCCTCGACAGCCCCGCGCGCGAGACCTACTCGCGGCCGGCCCGCGGATGGGCCTTTTTGTAAGCTTCGCGCAGCCCCGCCGTGCTGACGTGGGTGTAGATCTGCGTGGTCACCAGGCTTTTGTGGCCGAGCAATTCTTGGACGCTGCGGATGTCGGCTCCGCGGTCGAGCAGATGGGTTGCGAAGCTGTGTCGCAACGAGTGAGGCGTCGTGCGCCGGTCGAGGCCCGTTTCCCGAAGGTATTTTTCGAGCATCCGGCCGACGCTTCGCACGTTAAGCCGCCGGCCGAAGCGGTTGACGAACACGGGCGCGGCGGGGCCGGCCGGCTCGCGCGGGTGCAGTTTACGAACGGCGAGCCAGCGTTTCAGGGCATTGGCCGCATAGGTTCCAATCGGGGCGAGCCGCTCTCGCCGGCCCTTGCCGCGAACCCGGAGCAGCCCTCCGGCGAAATCCAGATCGCCGTCGCACAACCCGACAACCTCGCTGACCCGAAGCCCAGCCGCGTAGCACGTTTCGAGAATGGCCCGATCGCGGAGTCCCCTCGGTTGGCTTGGGTCGGGCGACTGGAGCAATCGGCCCAACTCCTCGGCCGAAAGGACGTGGGGCAACGACCGCGAGCGTCGCGGATTGCGCAGCGGCTTGGCCGGATTGGTCTTGGTCCAGCTCTCGCGCTGGCCGAAGCGAAAGAAGCTTCGCATCGAGGCGAGCCGACGCGCGATCGTCGCCTTGGCGTAGCCCGCATCGTGCATGGCGGCCACGTAGCCGCGCAGATCGAGGACGGTTATCTGGCCGGGTGATGGCAGGTCGCCGCCGTGGCACTCAGCCAGGTATTCGACCAGGGCCTCGAGATCCTCGCCGTAGCTTTTCAGCGTTAGTTCGGACGCGTTGCGCTC
The DNA here is from genome assembly GCA_016933425.1 of Pirellulales bacterium. Lineage (GTDB taxonomy): Bacteria > Planctomycetota > Planctomycetia > Pirellulales > Thermoguttaceae > UBA11386. Next base: position 6,636 of record JAFGAY010000307.1, on the reverse strand, counting down.
GACGCGGAGGTACTGCAGAAATCGTGCAATTGCACCGCGCATCGCTCGAACCGTTACGGGGAGACTTTTGCCTGGATTGATCACCACGGAGTCGCGGAGAAAGGCAAAGGCCAAGTGTTTCGATTTTCAGAACACCGGACACTGGGCCACGCGCCGTGCAATGCTTGGCACGGCCTCTTTCGTCACATACTTCGTGGTAATTTCCCCGGCGAGAAACACACGCTAGCCGAAGTAATCGTCCTTGTCCGTGGCCAAGGGGATATTGAAACGCCGGGCGACGGGCGCCTGTCGACTTTCCTGGCGGATTTTCTGGCTCAGCACGGCGGCGTCGTACCAGGTGAAGCTGAGTTCGGGATTCGAGGCATATCGGCCCAGAACGCGGAGCGTCTCGGCGCGGCTCGAATCGTCATAGAGGAAGACGTAGCGTTCGGCTCCCTTGATCAACGCCAGCACATTGATGTCTTCACTCACGGCGGTGATTCTCCGCAAAATAAATCGGACGCTCACGGGAGATCGGCAGCCCCGATGGACGGGGGCGCCATTTTCCTGGTCGGCGCAGCCCGGCATCCCCCGGGCCGAGCATCATTAGTCCTTATCGGATCAAATACCCCCTTTACACCACTCGCGTTTGGTCAAGTTTTGGCCTTGCTAAGGGTTACTTGCCGGCGACAATGAAATGGGGAAAGCCAAATTCCGGCCACGCACCCCTCTGCAAAGGGTTTCTGTCTGTCGCTGTGAACTCGCACCGCCATCGCCAAGGCCGGCTCACATTTCCCAAATAACTCACTTTCACCATTTGTATCTCGGAGTCTGACTTGCGAATCGAACGAAAACCAACTCGCTTGGTGCGGATTGGCTCGATCGCCATTGGCGACGGCCGACCGGTCGTCGTCCAAAGCATGTGCGCGACCCGAACCACGGACGTCGAGGCGACCACCGGCCAGATCGAGCGGTTGGCGGCGGCGGGGGCGGGCATTGTCCGCGTGGCGGTCGACCATGCGGCCGATGTCGCGGCGCTGGCTCGGATCCGGGCCCGAACCGAGGTTGCCCTTTCGGTCGACCTGCAGGAGAACTACCGTTTGGCCGCTGACGTGGCCCGCTGGGTCGACAAAATCCGTTACAATCCCGGCCATCTCCATCATCACGAGCCCGAGACGCCCTGGCAGGACAAGGTCCGGCGTTTGATCGACGCGGCCGCGTCGGGCGATTGCGCGGTTCGCGTCGGGGTCAATTGCGGTTCGGTCGATCCGGCCCAGAAGGCCAAATTTCCCGACGCTGATTCCATAGGGCCGATGATCGCAAGTGCTTTGGAGCATTGCGAATTGCTCGATTCGATCGGATTCACTCGCTATTGCGTGTCGTTGAAGGATTCCGACCCACGGCGGGTCGTGGCGGCCAACCGTCGTTTTGCCGCCCAACGGCCCGACATTCCCCTGCACCTGGGCGTGACGGAGGCGGGAATGCCGCCCGAGGGAATATTCAAGACCCGGCGGGCCCTCGGGCCCCTACTGAGCGAGGGCATCGGCGACACGCTTCGGGTATCGCTCACCGTGCCGAATGATCGAAAGCAGGAAGAAGTCGAGGCAGGCCTGCAAATTCTGGCCGACGTGGCCGCCGGTCGCGCGTCCGCGTGGGACGATGCCGAAACGGCCGACGAACGCCGCGGACTGGAGATTATCAGTTGTCCAAGCTGTTCCAGGGTCGAAAACGAGCAATTTGTCGAGTTAGCCGCCCAGATTCGCCAGATGACGCAGTATGCGGCTCAGTGGCCAGTGACCATCGCCGTGATGGGATGTCGAGTAAACGGTCCGGGCGAAACGGATCATGCCGATTTGGGGGTATGGTGTGGGCCCAAACATGTGCGGCTTAAGCGAGGCACGGAGCCGGTTGGGTCGTTCGGCTACGACGAAATTCTTCCGCGACTGAAGCTCGAACTCGATTGGCTCATCGCCTCGGGCGCCAAGCAAAAAATTGAACCGCGACCGTAAGGGAGCGGACGTTTTGGCAAGGAGCCTTGTCTCGAATGCCGCTCCCTTACGGTCGCGGTTCGGTTTTGGTTTGCCCTTCTTAAGGCGGGGTAAATTTGCTACGCTTTTGCGACGGTTTTGGTCATGGAGGATAAGGATGGAGTTGCTTGCGCTAGTCGAACGGCCCGGCCACGTCTGCGCTCGATATCGCGTCGAGGCTTATGCTTGGGCCCTGGGCGAGCGGGGAATGCTTCTGCGGGTCGAGCCCATTGCGCGAGGTGTTGCGAGCCGGCTTGCCCAATTTCGCCGAGCCAGATCGGCCGGTCTGGTCATACTCCAACGCAGACTATTGCCGCTTTGGCAACTGGCCCTGTTGCGACGATGGAGCCGGCGGCTGGTCTACGATGTCGACGACCTACTCTGCATTCGCGACAGCTACCACCCGAAGGGGCCGGATAGTTGGTCGCGTCTGGTCCGTTTTTGGGCAACGGTTCATGCGGCCGACGCAATCACGGCGGGAAACGACTACCTTGTCGATCGCGTGGCCGAGTACGTCGGCGGCGACAAGGTTTGGATGATGCCGACGTGCCTGGAACCCCGGCGATATGCCTTGGCCCGGCACACGGCCCGAGGGTTCGCGGCGAGGCTTGTTTGGATTGGCCAGTCGAGCACGCTGGCATCGCTGGGTCGCGCGGCGGCACATTTAGAAGCCGTCGGGCGGCGTTTGCCGGGCATGGCGATTCGGGTCATCTGCGACCGGGAGCCCGAGATTCCCGGCATTCGCGTGGAGGCCCGCTGTTGGTCGAGCGAGACGGAAGCGGCTGACCTGGCCATGGGCGACATTGGCGTCAACTGGCTTGCCGATGATGCTTGGAGCCGGGGAAAGTGCGGGCTGCGAGTGCTTCAATTCATGGCGGCCGGGCTGCCGGTGGTCGCCAATCCGGTTGGGATGAACTGCGAAATGGTCATTCACGGGCGGACGGGCTATCTGGCGTCGACTCCCGCCCAATGGGCCGAGGCCGTCGCGCGATTGGCCGACAACCCGGCGCTTCGTCGGCGCATGGGCGAGGAAGGCCGCCGTTTGGTGGAGACGCGATTCAGCTTGGATCATTGGGCGCCGCGATTCGCCGACAAGATGGTCGACGTGGCGCGCGGTCTCGACGGCCGACCGTCATGGTTGCCCACCGAAGCCCACGGTTTTTCAACGTCCCTAGACAATGCTCCGGACGATGTCGCGCCACCCGATCTTGTTGGACAAACCGCCCGGGACGCGAGATGAGGGAATGCAACGAATGAGAATCCCCTGGGCGAGGATTCGAGGCCGTTGGTGGTTGTGGCCGATGGTCATGATCGTGATCGTCGGCTGCGCGAGTCCGATGGCGCCTCGGCCGACTTTGCCCGATCGCCAGGAATTTACTCGCGACCAGTTGGTTTTTCACACCAACGGATCGTTGCCGGCCCATCATCGTTTGGTGGCCGAATTGGCCGGCCGGCGCGTCGATTTGAGCCAGGATCTGATGCTGCCAGTCTCGGACGAGCCGATCCACGTTTACGTGTTTGAAGACGCGCGGGCTTTTAATGAGTTTGTCGGGATTCATCATCCCGACTTGCCCCGGCGCCGGGCGTTTTTCCTGGAGAACGACACGCGGTTGGCGGTCTACACGCAATGGGGTGATCGGGTTGCCGAGGACTTGCGTCACGAGATTACCCACGCCTACCTCCACTCGGTGATTCCGAACTTGCGGCTGTGGCTCGACGAGGGGCTGGCCGAGTACTATGAGTTGCCGCGCGGCTGCCGGGGCGTCAACCGACCCCACGTCGACCTCTTGGTCAAGCGGCTGGCCGAGGATACGTGGCGGCCCGACCTTCCGAGGCTCGAATCGTTGGAAACGACCGCCGTTTTGACGCAGGTCGACTACGCCGAATGTTGGGCCTGGATTCACTTGATGCTCGACGGAGATTCATCGCGACGCGAAATACTTCGTGAGCATCTGCGTGAACTATGCAGCACCGGCCGGGCCAGCCCCCTTTCGGAGCGGCTTCGTGCCGCCGGCGGCGATCCAAACCAAGAGCTGGTTTTCCGCTTGCGGCGTCTGTCGGCCTCGGACCGCGAGGGATAATGTACAAGGATCACGGGGGATGGAGGACCACGCTCCGTCGTGGCCGAGGTGGTTTTGTCGCGAGCGGCCACGACGGAGCGTGGCCCTCCAACACATGCCACCATGCACCCCGGCATGGATGCCCGGGTGGATGGAGCGGGCCGATATTCCTATAATGCGAATTCTCACCGACCGTGAGCAGGCGTTTTTCAGACCGACCGTGAGTCCCGCGATACTCGGCCATGTTGCGTTACCGCTCCTTCCGAAACACCGATCCGCCGCGAATCATCGAGGTCTGGCGGAGCTTTGCCGGGCAGCCCGGCCTGTTGCAGCCCGTGTCGGTCGATCTCCTGGAGCAATTCGTCATGAGCCGGCTCTATTTCGACCCGCAAGGGTTGTGGCTGGCTTGGGAAGACGATCGGCCGCTGGGTTTTGCCCACGCGGGTTTTGGTCCCGCCGAGCAAGAAGATTGGATCCACCCGGAGTTGGGAACCACGTGCGTCTTGCTTACCCGGCCCGACTGCAATCGCGACGAGGTGGCCGCGGGCCTGCTTCGGCGGAGTGAGGAATACCTGGTTCGGCGCGGGGCAAAGGTCATCTACGGCGGGGGGATTCGACCGTTGAATCCCTTCTATCTGGGGTTGTATGGCGGCAGCGAGCTGCCGGGCATTTTGGCGTCGGACGCGGTGGCTTGCCGGACGTTCGAGAGCCACGGCTACCGAGAAATCGACCGGACGTTCATTTTTCACTGCGATCTGCACGAATTTCGCGCGCCGGTGTCGCGGCATCAGATGCAAATCCGGCGGCAAATGATTGTCCACGCGACGTCCGACCCTCCTTCGCGCAACTGGTGGGAAGCTTGCACGCTGGGCAACTTGGACCTGATGCGGTTCACCCTCGGTCCGCGACTCGGAGGGCCGCCGGTCGCCCACGCCCTGGTGCGCAACATGGAACCGACCTCGGTGTTTGGCGGCGGGCGTTCCGTGGGACTGATCGAACTCGAAGTCGATCCGCGCCACCGGCGCCATGGTCTGGTCACCTTTCTCTTGACGGAGGTTTTCCACCAGATGAGCCGTCAGGGATTCGCTAAGGTCGAGGTCCAGACGATGCGCAACAACGTCGCGGCGGTAAATCTCTACCGGCGCCTCGGGTTCCAGCAGGTCGATCAAGGGATCGTCTTTCGCAAGGACGCTCCCTTTCCGGCGCCGGCCGGGTCGTAGCATTACCGGTCGCCAATCTCGGCTTCGAGAAAAAAGAGGCCGTCGCGATCGATCCACGCGGTTTGGCACAAGCCGGCCCCGGCCAGCAATTCGTTCCATCGACGTTCGTCGGGAAGATGATCGCCAGCCACCTCGCCCCCGACGTTGTCGTGGAACGCGTTGATTTCTGCCCGCGATGCCAGGTGCATGACGATGAGTCGGCCCGAGGGCCGCAGCGCGCCGGCCAGATTGGCCATGGCCGCGTCGAGATCGCGGAAATGGGGAAAGCTGTGGAAGCAGAAGACCAGGTCGGCCGACTGGCTCGGCAATCGGTCGCGGCAAACGTCGCACGATTGAAAATTGGCGTCGATGCCTTTCGCCTGCGCCTGGGCGAGCATGCCTTCGGAAAAGTCGAGGGCCGTGACGCGGCCGGGCGCGACCTTTGCCGCGAGCCAGCCGGTCAACTGGCCCGTGCCACACCCCACTTCGAGCACGTCGAGCCCCGGTTCGAGCCGCAGCAAGTGGCTCAGTTCCTCGAGGCGTGCGACCGTTTGTCGCGGATCTTGCTCGGAGTGGTCCCAGTCGGCCGAAAGACGATCGAAGAATCCGATTCTTGGGTCGTTCATAAGCTCTCCTTCGTCGGTGGTCCCAAGAAAGGGGTTTTGATCGATGGGTGAAACCGTTGGCTTGTCCGAGGGCGTGCCTAACCGAATCGCGCCCGTTAGGAAGCGGTGTCCGGGCATTCCCGCGATATAAGAATCCTTACGGTCGCGTTTCGACAAGAATCTTTCAGGCCGTATTATCCAACGCGGAATTGCGGCATGGCTACCCTTCCAGCCAGTGGTCCAAGTCCACCCGCGATGGAGCTTTGCGTCTTCTGAAATGCAGAGATCCCTTGTGATCGTTGACGAACCGCCGATTAGCGGCAAAAATGGGCAGCGTATGCCACGTGGGCCCGCCGTGGATTCGCGCCACCGCGCGACGACTCGGTTCGACGGCGGTGTTTAGTAACCGACAGACATAAGGAAACCATCTCATGGCCGACGTGGGTTGTGCGGGCATTCTCGTGGCGGATACGTTTTGTGGGCCGATCGCGCGGTTGCCCCGCGAGGGCGAACTGCTGGCCATTGACCAGATGCCGTTGAAGGTTGGCGGCTGCGCGGCCAACGTGGCCATCGACCTGGCCAAGCACGGCGTTTCGACCGACGTGTGCGGCTGCGTGGGCAACGACGACGCGGCCGACGTGGTGCTCCGCCGGCTCGAAGCGGCCGGAGTCGGCTGCGGCCAGGTTCGCCGGGTCGACTCCCATCCGACGAGCAAAACCGTCATCCTCCTGGTTGAAGGCCAGGACCGTCGCTATTTGCACAGCTT
>JAFGAY010000306.1 GCA_016933425.1 Pirellulales bacterium | reverse complement strand
TCGCGTGGACCGGACCAAACCCGTTTTCCGCCGTGAAAAAACCATAGTCTCCGGGCCATTTATCGCCGCCCAAACAATCCGCGCGGCGTCTATTCTGGAATTCGGCCACCGAAGGCCCGCCGGATTAGACCGATCTTGCCGAATAGGAAAGATACAACGGCGAAATAGCCAATATAGACAATCCACACAATTCTAGGACTCTGGGAATGAAGCCACCCCCTCGACCAGAAATGATTTCATAACGAAACTCGCGTCACCCTCGCAGACAAGCCGACGGGTAACAAGGACCAAGGACCCCCAGGGCGACACTTTTTCTCCACTTCCCATGAAACTACCCTCGCGAACATTGCTTTGGTCATTCCTCCTGTTCGGCCTGCTGCTGATCGTGGGCCTCCTGATTCCCTCGCCCCTCGAGGGACGTCTCGCCGGCGTCGTCGGCGACTCAATGCACGGTTTCGCGTTTGCCGTGTTCGCGTGGCTGTTGTATCGCCTGCTGGTCGGCCTCAGCGGGTCAAGCCCCCGTGGCGCAGCCTGGATCGTTTGTGTATCGCTCATCGTGTTTGGCATCTTGACCGAAGTAGCGCAATACTTTGTCGGACGCAGCTTCAGCATCAAGGACATCGCGTCCGACAGCCTGGGCGCGGTGGCCGGGACGTTTTGCGCCATCGCCTGGACGACCCCTGAAAAACGAACCCGACCCAAACTCATTGCCGCGGCCGCCGGCCTGCTGCTGGTCGGCCTGACGCCCGCCCTCGCCGGCCTGGTCGACATCATTTATCAATATCGCGACTTTCCCACGCTTGCCTCCTTCGAACAACCACTGGAAAGACTCCGCTGGCGCGTCGTCTCCAGTCGCATGCGACGCTCCCAGGAACACGCCACCAACGGCAAATGGTCGGCTCGCGTCGATTTGCAGCCGGCCGACGATGCGGGCTTTGGAATGATCGCGCCGGCGGCCGACTGGACCGGCTACCAACATCTCGTTTTTGACGTCGCCCTGGATGAAGGACCGCCCCTCGACGTAACCCTCGTCATCGGCGACCGGCCCGCCAAACTCCTCGTCGCCGATTGCTTCGAACGGCGGCTTCGTCTCCAACCGGGACTTCAACAAATCGCGGTTCCACTCGCCGACGTCGAGCGAGGGCCGGGCACGCGCCGCTTCGACATGACCCGAATGGATTTCATCTGGTTTGCACCCATCGGCCTGAAGCAACCGCGGACCCTCTTCTTGGACCATCTACGACTCCGCCCCGCGGTCCCGCCGAATATGCATGCGCCCGCCGGTGGCCAATAGCCCAAAAAACGTCGGGCAATTATTGGAGGGAACCCCTGCCGCGGTCTCGAATAATGCTGTTTTGCGTCGCGGTTGGCGCGAATTGCGTCATGTTCACCGAAAACCATTGACTCCGATACGCCGATTGGTCACCCTAAACGGTAGGATGGATGGTTTGTCCCGCGGCCCGTTTTCATCGATGTCGCGGCTCTCCCGACTGCCCACATTACTCGATCTTCGGCCATCGACGGAATGCCCTCCATAAAGCGGCGCGTCGCGATCAACACCCAAGGGAACAAGTGAACTGGCAAGAAGGATTCCATGAATGAACGACGCCCAATGGAATAATTTGCTCCGCGTAATCCGCGGCGAACTTGTCGATCCCGTGCCCGTCGGACTCATCGTCGACAGCCCCTGGCTGCCCCAGTGGGCCGGCGTTTCCATTCTCGATTATTTCCACGATCCCGAGACGTGGCTCCACGCCAATTTCAAGGCGGCCGACCGGTTCAACCGGATCATGCTCCTCCCGGGATTCTGGTCCGAATACGGCATGTGCACCGAACCCTCTGCATTCGGGGCGAAGTGCGTTTTTTGGGAAAACACGTTCCCGTCGGTCGAAAAAACACTCCGCGACTACGGCGACGTCGACCGGCTCGTCAAACCCGATTGCCGAATCCACGGACTGCTCCCCTTCGTTCTCAAACGACTCACCGGCTCGCGTCGGGCCATCGAACGCCGAGGCCACCAAATCCGGTTCGCCGTCGCACGCGGTCCCTTGAACGTTGCCTCGTATCTGCTCGGCCACACCGAACTGCTGGTCGGCATCAAAACCGAGCCGGAGAAAATCCACCAACTGCTCGCCATCGTCACCGATTTTCTGGTCGACTGGATTGGCCTGCAAAAAGAAACCCTCGATTCGATCGACGGCATTTTCCTGCTGGACGATCTAATCGGCTTCCTCGGCGAGGCCGACTTCCAAGAATTCGTCGTTCCTTATTTCAAAACCATTTTCAACTCCCAAAACGTCTCGGTTCGATTCCTGCACAACGACGCCCGCGGAGAGATCTCGGGCCGCCACCTCTCAGCCATGGGCGTAAACCTGTTCAATTTTTCGTTCCAGCATTCGATCGCCCAAATGCGCCGGTTCGCGGGCGAAGAGGTCGTGCTATTGGGCAACATCCCCCCGCGCGACGTTCTCGCGGCCGGCACGCCCAACGAAGTTCGCGCAAGCGTGGTCGAGTCGATGCAAGCAGTGGACGACCTTCGTCGCGTAATTATTTCCTGCGGAGGCGGCGCGCCTCCCGGAGCTCCAACCGAAAACCTCACGGCCATGTGCGAAGGAGCCGACTTGTTGGCCAATGGCAACCTGTCTTTTTCGCGCGGCTTAACCGATAAGCGTTCCTGAGTCTGTCCCTCCCGCGGACGCAGTTCCGCGAAATCCTTCCACCCTTTTTTCCCGAAGGGCTTCCCATGAATCCAAAACAAAACGTTTCCCGACGGCAGTTTCTCAAAAATGGAGCGATTGCAGCGGCCGGCGCCGCGGCGATTCCCTATTTGATCCCTGGCGGCGTTTTAGCGAGCAACGGCCAAAACGGCGCGAACGACACTATCGGCGTCGCCGGTATTGGCGTGGGACGTCGAGGCGTCGTCGACCTGGCAACTCTCCGCCGATGTGGAGGACGCGTTGTCGCCGTGGCCGATGCCGACATACGATGTGCCCGGAAAGTCGGCGCCCGGCACCACGCCGAGGCGTTTCAAGACTACCGACGCATTCTCGATCGCAAAGACGTCGACGCCGTCCTCACCGCCACAACCGACCACTGGCGATCGCTGGTGTGCATCCACGCGTGTCAGGCAGGCAAGGACGTCTTTGCCGAAAAACCACTGACACTGACCATCGCCGAAGGCCGCAAGATGGTCGAGGCGGCCCGAAAGTACAATCGCGTCTTCCAAACCGGAAGCCAACAGCGATCCATGGCCGCCAATCGCCACGGCTGCGAACTGGTGCGCAATGGAATGCTCGGCAAAATCAAGAAGGTCATCGCCCATAACTACCCCAGCCCCTGGAATTGCGACTTGCCCGGCCAACCGGTCCCCGACGGCTTGGATTGGAACATGTGGTGCGGACCAAACGAGTTGGTCCCCTATCATCCAGGCCTCTATGCCGCACGAACCGACCCAGGCTGGATTTCCTTTCGACCCTACTCGGGCGGCGAAATAACCGGCTGGGGAAGTCACGGTTTCGACCAGAT
>JAFGAY010000305.1 GCA_016933425.1 Pirellulales bacterium | reverse complement strand
TGGTCATGGATTTGAGCCGGTCGATGGGCTACACCTACCGGCAGGAGTTGACCAAGTTCGAGTATTCGATCTGCTTGGCCGCCGCCCTGGCCTATCTGATGATTCATCAACAGGACCCGGTCGGCTTGTTGACCTTCGACGAAAAAATACGCAACAGTCTTCCGCCGCGCACGAAGCGGAGCCACCTGGGCGACGTGTTGAGCTTGCTGGCCAAATTGAAGCCCGAGGGGAAGACGAACATCGCCCAGAGCCTGACCCAGGTCGCCGCCATGCTCCGTCATGCGAGTCTGGTCATGGTGTTTTCCGATTTACTGGTCGAGCCGGGTCCGGTTCTCGAAGCGCTCCACCGGCTGCGTCACGGCGGGCATGACGTGATTTTGTTCCATGTGCTTGATGAAGCGGAAACGCGGTTTCCTTTCGGCGGCATGGTTGAACTCGAAGACCCCGAGAGTGGACGCACCTTGGCCCTGGACGCCGATGGATTCCGCCGCGACTATCTCGACGAGCTCGATGCGTTCCGCGAAACGTACCGTCGCGAGTGTTATCAGTCGCGGATCGACTACGTCGCCTTGGACACAAGCACCCAATTCGACAAGGCCCTGACCGGTTACCTGGCCAACCGGTCGGCGCGCGGATAGAGGACACTTGTATAAGCTTGTATAAGAATCCGTGGGCTTCCGCCCACGGCTATTATTGGTGCGTGGGCCGGGTCGCCATCCGGCAATGAAACCGCATGATCTTCGTCAATCCATTACTGCTGGCCGGAGCGGCGCTCGTCGTCGTGCCCATTGTGTTGCATTTGGTCATGCGGCGCAAACCGAGGCACTTCGAGTTTCCCGCGCTCCAACTGGTCCGACAGCGCCACGAAACGAACCGGCGGCGGATCCGGTTGCGCCACCTGTTGCTCTTGCTGCTGCGGATGGCGGCCATTATTCTTCTGGCCTTGGCACTGGCGCGGCCCACCGTGCGGTTCGCGGGCTCGTTCGGTTCGCGCGAGGCGCCGGTCGCCGCCGCGCTGGTGTTCGACGCGGCGCCGCGGATGGAGTATCGCCAGGCGAACCAAACCCGGCTCGAAGCGGCCGGAGAATTGGGTGGTTGGCTCTTGGGCCAGTTGCCCGACGAGAGCCGGATTGCCGTGTTGGACACGCGTCTGGGACCGGCCGCGTTTCAGGTCGACCGGTCGGCCGCCGCGCAACGGATCGAGCAACTTGCTCCCGTGGCCAATTCCCAGTCGCTTCCGGCCGTGCTCGACGAGGCGGTCCGCCTGCTGGAACAAAGCGATCTTGCGCGGAAAGAAATCTACGTTTTCACCGACCTGGCCGGGGCCGCATGGCCGGCCGCCGACGCCGCGCGATGGCAGCGCCGGGCCGCCAAACTGACCGATGTGAACGTCTACGTTGTCGACGTGGGCGTCGATAATCCGACCGACTATGGTTTGGGCGAGTTGCGGCTCTCGTCCCAGTCGATATCGAGCCGCAGCCCGTTGCGCATCGAAACCGACCTGGCGCGCCTCGGTCCGGCCGGCGAACGGACCGTCGAGCTGTTCCTCTTGGACGACTCCGGCCAGCCGCGCAAACGAGGGCAAGAGATGGTCGAAGTCGGCGACGACGGTTCGGTCGGGCTCGAATTCGTGGTCGGCGGACTTGCCGAGGGGACCCAGCAAGGTTTTATCCGCATTGCCGGATCGGATGCGTTGGCGGCCGACGACGTGCGCTATTTTTCGGTCGACGTCACGCCGCCGTGGCGCATTCTCGTGGTCGATCCCGGGTCGGCCCATGCGTATGCCGGTTTTGTGACCGAGATGCTCGCGCCAGAGGAAATGCGTAAAAACAAGCTGTCGCGGTTCGAGTGCAAGACGGTTGCCGAGTCGGAGTTGGCGCGGACGGAGTTGGGCGGCTACGCGGCCGTTTGTCTGATCGATCCGAAGCCGCCGGCCCCAGCCGAGTGGGATATGCTGGCCCGCTACGTATCGGCCGGCGGCGGGTTGGCCGTTTTTCTCGGCCGCAATGCGCGACTCGCCTCGTTCAACGCGCCGGAGGCCCAGCAGTTATTGCCCGGGCCGCTGGTGCGTCAGGCCCGCGCGCCGGAAGATGCCCCGTTTCATCTAGCGCCCCGCGGCGCGCAGCATCCGATGTTCGCGGCGTTTCGTGCGGTTCGCGGCTCGGTTCCCTGGACGGACATGCCCGTGTTTCGTTATTGGGAGTTGGGTCCTTTGGTCGAAGGCGTGAACGTCGTGGTTCCGTTTTCCGACGGGCGGCCGGCCATGCTCGAGCGGAGCGTCGGCGAGGGTCGCGTCGTCGTGATGACCACGCCCGCCTCGGACGCCGCGCAAGGCGAGCCGTGGAATCTCCTGCCGGTGACCGATCCGTGGCCTTTTTTGATCCTGACCAATCAGGCCATGCTCTATCTGGTCGGCAACACGGACCGGCAACTCAATTATTACGCCGGGCAGACGGCCACCGTCGCCACCGACCCTCCCACCCCGTACCGTTCCTATCTGGTCGCCGCGCCGAGCGGAGTGACTTTTCCCTTGTCGGCCGATCCGAAACACAATCAACTGACGATCACGTCGACCGACGAGCCGGGCAACTATCGGGTGCGCGCCGGCGGCAATGCGACGGGAGCCGACTACGGATTCAGCGTCAACCTGACGGTTCGACAAACCGAAATCGCCCGCCTTACCCCCGAGCAATTGACCGAGCGTTTCGGCGACGTCCCGTTTCAGCTTGCACGAAACCGCGGCGAAATCGAACGCAACGTAAGCACGGCGCGAGTCGGGCGCGAGCTGTTTCCCTTGTTGATCCTATTGGCCGCGCTGGCTTTGATTGCCGAACAACTTCTTGCCAACCGGTTCTATCGAGAATAACGTAGGTCAGTAGTAGTAGGTCAGGCACCCCGTGCCTGACAGAACATTTTCAAAATCACATCGACCGGGTCATGGCCCGGCAATAAAAAACCACAATCGACACCGCCGGGTTATAACCCGGTCTACATTTGACCCTTATTTTGTCAGGCACGGGGTGCCTGACCTACGGATTCCATGGTTCGTTTGTTCTTTTATCCGATTGGCGACAGCTACTTACTGGTGGCGGTGGCGGCGCTCGTGCTGTTGGGCCTGCTGGCCGTTGGGCCGCGGGGAGGCGGCATGACCCGTGGGCGCCGCCGCGTGCTCGCGTGCTTGCGATTGGGCGTGGTGATTTTGGTCGTGCTGGCCATGCTGCGGCCCACCCTCGTGCGAACCGAGACCCGAAAACAAGCGGCTACCGTGGTTATGCTGGTCGACACGTCGCGGAGCATGTCGGTGCCCGACGCGCTGGGTGGTCGCAAGACGCGGTACGAAGCAATGCGTCTGGCCTTGGACGCGGCCCGCGAAAGCCTCGATCGACTCGCACGCGAGTTCGAGGTCAATGTTTACACTTTTGACGTCGAGACGCGGCCGGCCGATTTAACCGGCGGCGCGGTCGTGTTGCCCGACGCACCCGAGGGACGCGAAACGGCCATCGGCTCCGCCCTGGAAGACGTATTGCGTTACGAGGCGGGCAAACGGCTTCTGGGCGTGGTGCTGGCGAGCGACGGGGCCCAGCGGGCCTATGCCCCGCGCGACCTGGCGCCGCAAACGGCCGCCGTCGGCCTGCGGCGGCTCGGCTGTCCGTTGTTGACCGTGCCGCTGGGCCAATCGCGGGGGCTCGGCCAAGCCCGCGATGTCGCCGTCGGCCAACTGCTGGTCGACGAAAGCGTGTTTGCCAAAAACGAAATGGCCGCCGGCGCCGCGATTCGCGTCGACGGATTCGCCAACCGCGATTTGCCCGTGCGACTCTTGTTCGAGACCGCGCCCGGCCGGATGGAAGTCGTCGCCCAAGAGACGCTCAAGCCGGTCGCCGACGGCCAGCTCCTGCCGGTCGAGTTCCACTACGTTCCCGAAGTGCCCGGCCAGTACAAGGTCACGCTCGAGGTCCCCGACCAGTCGGGCGAATTGGTGACGACCAACAACCGGATGAGTACGTTTATCAACGTCCTGCCCGGCGGGCTCAACGTGCTTTATCTCGAGGGTTCGCCGCCCCGGGTCGACACGAAATTTTTGCGCCGAGCGCTCGATGCCTCGCCCGACGTGAACGTCGATTACCTGAGCTTCAACGAGAAAACACGGCCGGCCGAGCTCGACGAACGGCTCCGGCCGGGCCGATACGCGGTCTACGTGTTGGGCGACATTCCGGCCCAGGCATTCACGCGCGACCAATTGGCCTCGCTGGCCCAGGCGGTCGATCGGGGCGCCGGGCTCATCATGCTTGGCGGGTTCCACACGTTCGGCCCCGGCGGCTATGCCGAGACTCCGCTGGCCGACGTATTGCCGATCCGCATGAGCCGGCTCGACGAGCAGAGGCCCGACGAGCCGGTCCGCCGCGACATGCACCTAGCTGGGCCAAACCAAATGCAACCCAGCCGATTCGGCGCGGACCACTTTGCTTTGATGCTCTCGGGCGATCGGGCGAAGAACGCGGCCCTCTGGCGGCAATTGCCCGCCCTGGAGGGAGCCAATCGGTTCGAGCGCCGGCAGATCAAGCCCGGCGCGCTGGTGCTGGCCGTCGACCAGAACGATCAACCGTTGTTGCTCGCCCAGCCGTACGGCGCCGGCCGCGTCATGGGATTCGCCGGCGACACGACCTGGCACTGGCCCATGCGGGGCTTCGACGCCGAGCACAAGCGATTCTGGCGACAGGTCGTTCTCTGGCTCGCACGCAAGGATGAATTGGGCCAGGGCAACGTTTGGATTCGGCTTGGCCAGCGGCGGTTGGAGCCGGGTGGGCGACTGGAAATCACGGCCGGCGCCAATTCGCCCGAGGGCGACCCGGTCGCCGACGCGCGGCTGGAGGCCGAAGTCACGCTGCCGGACGGCACAACCCAAAAGATGCTCCTGTCGTCGCGCGGCGATCATTGGGCGGGCGCATTTGGCGAAACCACGGCCGCCGGCGATTACGCCGTCTCCGTCCACGCGCGCAAGGGCGACCAGTCGCTCGGCCTGGCCCGAGCCCGATTTCTCGTATTCGAGGAAGACTTGGAACTCGACAATGCGACGGCCGACACGGGCGGCATGGAATCGCTGGCCGCGATGACCGGCGGTCGCTCGATCGCGCCGGAGCAATTGCCCGAACTCCTGGACGAACTGGCCCGGCAAACCGAGCGTCTGGAAGAACGGATCGAAACCAAGCGGACCTACTGGGACACGTGGCCGTTCTTCCTGGCCCTGGTCGGCCTGCTGTCGATCGAATGGTATCTCCGCAAACGCTGGGGCCTGGTGTAGGCCGAGCCGCGAGCGGGTTTTGCTCGCTCCCTGGTTCATGCTCCCGGCGGCGTCTGGTCGCGCAGATCGGCAAGCGTCTCGACCAGGGCGTCGATTTGCTCCGGCAAGTGGGCCCAAGAAAGACTGACTCGCAGGCACGACTCGCCCTCGGGCACCGTCGGCGGGCGAATGGCCGGAACGTAGAAGCCGCGGGCGTACAATTTTTCGGCCATGGTCATGGCCCGCTCCGGCCGGCCGACCACCAGGGGAATGATCTGGCTGGCCGAGGGGCCGACGTTCCAGCCTTGATCGGCCAGGCGTCGCCGCAGTTGCTCGGCCCGCCGCAGAAGTTCGGTCCGCCGTTCGGGCTCGTCGTGCACGACGTCCAGCGCGGCGAGGGCGGCGGCCGCCGCGGCCGCCGGCATGGCCGTGGAAAACACATAAGGCCTCGCCCGATGAACCAGCCACTCAATCAACCGGCGCGATCCGGCCACGAATCCACCAATCGACCCGAGCGCCTTGCTGAGCGTGCCGACGCGCGCGTCGACGCGCAACTCGACGCCGAGCGCCTCGGCCGCGCCGCGTCCGCCCAGACCAAACACGCCGGTCGCGTGGGCCTCGTCGACCATGAGCATGGCGCCGTGGCGCTCGGCCGCGTCGGCCAACTCGACCAACGGCGCAAGGTCGCCATCCATGCTGAAAAGACCGTCGGTCACGACCAACCGCCGACGGTAGCGACCCGAGCGAGCCAGCAACGCGTCGAGTCGCTCGACGTCGCCGTGGGGCCAGGCGCGCACGTCGGCCCGCGACAGCCGGCAGCCGTCCAACAGACTGGCGTGGTTCTTGCGGTCGGTGAAAACGACGTCGCCCGGACCGACCAAGGCGGCGATCGTGCCCGCGTTGGCGGCAAAACCGGAACCGAAGACCAACGCGGCCTCAACCTGCTCGAATTGGGCCAGCTGGGCTTCGAGCCGGCGATGGGCCTCGGCGTGGCCGGCCAGAAGGGGGCTGGCGCCGCTCCCCCAGCCCTCGGTCCGCACGGCCTGGGCCACAGCCTCGGCCAGCCGGGCATCGCCGGCCAGCCCCAGGTAGTCGTTCGAGCCGAAGCTGATCCCCTGCCAGTCGCCGAGCCGCAATTCGGGCCGCTGCGGCCCAAGCCGGGTACGGAGCCGCCGTGAAAGACCCCCTCTTTCGAGCTGGTCCAGCTCGTGATCGATCCAGGCCAGCCGATTGTGCGTAGTATGTTTTGACATAATGATTTAGCGTATTGCATGGTTAGCCGGTTGGCGCCGGGTGGGCGCGGCGGCGAACGTTTTTCTCGCCAATTATTGCGGACGACCGGCGTATTACGGCTTAGCGGAACGTGGTTTCCCGAGGCTGCCCGGGGGCCAATTCTACCAAACAACCTACCCAGGGCCGCAAGATTCCCACGATTGTGGAAACAATACTCATGGCCATGAAGCAATCGAACCTTGCCGACCACCCCCCCGGAGCGGCTGGTTCCGCGGGAATCGATTGGCCGGCCGTCTTGGCCGAGCACAACCGGTGGCTGCGGACGATTGTTTTGGCGCGCGTGGGCCAGCCGGAGGCGGTCGACGAGGTGATGCAGGAGGTGTCGATGGCGGCCGTTCGCCAGCAGGCCCCCCTGAGCGATCCGACCAAAGTCGCCCCGTGGCTCTACCGGCTGGCGGTTACCCAATCATTGTTGTACCGGAGGAAACAAGGTCGCCGGCGTCGATTGACCGATCGCTACGCCGAGCGAAACCAGCCGCGCGAGCAGGACAATCGCGAACAAGATCCCCTGGGCTGGTTGCTGGCCGACGAACGGCGTCAGTTGATTCGCCAGGCCATCGCCCGCGTGCCCCGGTGCGACGCCGAATTGCTGCTGCTGAAGTATACCGAGGACTGGAGCTACCGCGAACTGGCCGAGAAACTGGGCATAACCGAAAGCGCCGTCGAGGCGCGGCTGCATCGGGCCCGCCAAAAACTCAGACGAGAACTCACGATTCTACAGGTGGTTGAAAACTAGCGATGACTCCGAAGAACGAAAATCTCCCGCCCACCGAAAACGACGCCCTGTTCGACCTGTTGGCCGACGGCCAGTTGGACGACGCGCGGCGACGCGAGCTACTCGCCGGATTGGACGACCGGCCGGGCGGATGGCGGCGTTGTGCCCTGGCCTTTCTCGAAGCCCAATCGTGGCGCGAGGCGATGGACGCTTTGGCCCATCCCCGGGCGTCGGCCGAATCCACTGACAAATCGGCGGCCGCGCCGTCGGTCCCGGCCAAGCGGCGGCCTCGGCGCGATTATCTCACCGCGTTGCTGGGCATGGCCGCGAGCCTGCTGTTGGGCATCGGCATCACGTCGCTGATGCACGACATGCGCTGGGGCCCATCGCCGATCGGAACGAGCCCGAATGTCGCGTCGGTCAATCCCGAGTTTTCCGGTTCACCGGTTCCCGTTTACAATGAGCCGGGTCTCGGTCGGGACGTTCAGTTGGTGAACCTGACCAACCAGGGTCCCGACGGCCGCCCGCACACAGCCCAGCTTCCGGCCGTCCAGCGCGACCGGCTCGACGAGCAGTGGCTCCGCGACCTCCCCTCGGCCATTCCAAACCAGGTTACCCAATCGCTCCAGCAGGCGGGCCACGACGTCCGAAGTTCGCGTCAATTGCTCCCCTTCCGAATGAAAGACGGCCGCCGGCTCGTCGTGCCCGTCGATCAACTCGACGTGCATTATGTTAACGATCCGGGATATCAATAATGAGGGATTAGAGATTAGGGATTGGGGATTAGAGATTGGGGATTGGAAATTGGGGATTAGAGATGAAGGTATTCCACACGAATCCTAGCCGCGGGCGGAAGCCCGCGCGATCTTCACGCATAGCCGAAAAAGAAAAATCGCCTCAAGGGAAAGGAAAGCCTCCTCGAACGGACGGGAGAAAGCCATGAAAAGTTACCTTTGGTCGATGAAACTCGCGGCGGCGACAGCCCTGTTGGTGGCTTCGGCGGCGCTGGCCGCGCCGGAGGGAAAGCAACAAACAGAGCCTTCCCAGGATCAGCCGACCGGCAACGCGATGGTTGAATTGTTGGACGGGGTTTCACTGCAAACCGGGCCGGAAAAAGAGTTGCCCACGGATTTGCTTCAGCACGAGCCTTCCGACAAAACCTTGCTCGCGGCCCCCGGCCATCTTCGACCCCTAGCCTCTGCCTCGGCATACTGGCTCGGCGTGAAATGTGGGCCGGCGCCCGCGGCGCTGCGCGAGCATCTTGGCCTGACTCCCGGTCAAGGGCTGCTCGTTTTCGAGGTTGTGCCCGGCGCTCCGGCGGCCCAGGCAGGCATTGTGGAAACCGACGTTTTGCTCGCGGCCAACGGCGCGACGCTTGCCGGCGTGGTCGACTTGATCAAAGTCGTCGACGCGGCCAAGAACCAGCCCATCGCGTTCGACGTGATCCATCAAGGAAAGAAATCCCAAGTAACCATCACGCCCCAGGCCAATCCGCATCGGCCGCCAGCGGACCAGCCGGGCGCCAAGCAGCCGTCCTATGCCGAATTGGATCGGATTTACGAGTGGTTTGAGCAGCAGCATCCGGGCCAGAGCATTCGGCCGCGGATGCGGTTGCGGTTCATGCACCCGGGCGTGCTCTTGCCGCCCGACGCGTCGTTGTATCCCGCACTGCCCGGCGGGATGAGCATTACGATCGCCAAGCAAGGCGACCAGCCGGCGCGAATCACCGTGACTCGGGGCGAGGACATTTGGAAAGTCGACGAAAAAAGTATCGACCAACTGCCCGAGGACGTCCGCCCGCACGTCGAGCGGATGTTGCACGGGCTGGTCGCGGGGCCGGAAATGCCACGGTTGGATTACTTGCCCGACTGGACCGGTCCTCGAAAACTCGGCGATCCATCCGAGGCGGGCTCGGCCCTTCGCGACCGGATCGAGGCGCAAATGGAGCGGATGAACCGGCGGCTGGAAGAAATGCAGAAACGACTCGAGGGACTACGCGGCACACCGGGGCCGGAAGAAGAGAAGAAGTAGGATCCCTCCCACAAGGACGGCGCGGCGCCGGCAAACACCCCCACCCGACGCCGCCAGGCAAAGGACCTGCCCGGACACTCCGCGGTTGCGGAACCGTGTCTCACAGCAACGAGGGTGGCGTCCCCGGACGCCACCCTCTTGTTGTTTCTTGGACGTTGATTCGATCCGGCCCCACGCATTCATGGTTCCGGCCGCTGGCAACAAGCGAGTAGTTGCTCGAAGCGGGCTTTCATTGCCGGGCCGCCCAGGTCGGGATGCAGCAGGACCAATAGCTCGATCATTTTCCGGGCCCGGTCGGGCCGGCCCAGCGCCAGGTGTAGCTCGGCGATGGCGTATTTGGCGCGGAACCATCGCGGGCTGCCGGGCTTCGAGCGACTCTCCAGCCGGCGCCACTCGACCAACGCGGCCTCGCGCGACCGGCGGTCGGCGCCGGCGGCCAACAACTGGGCGTATGCCTCGCCGAGCTTCGCGTCGTCGGGCTGGGCGCGCACCAGCGGGGCGTACCTTTGCAGCGCCTCGTCGCGGCGTCCACTCGCAGCCAGCGCGGCCGCATGGGCCCGGGCAAAGGCGATCCGTTCGCCCGGAGCCAGTTCGCTCTGGCGCCGGCTGAGCAAGTCGACGGCCCGGAGTTGCAGGGCGGCCAGACGTTGGCGGTCGACCTCGGTCGCCGTGTTGTTGCCGAGCCGCTGGAGGCGGTCGACCAGATCGGCCAGCGCCGCGGGATCGGCCGCCGCCAAACGCTCGAGGGTCCGGCCGGCTTCGTCGACACGGCCGCCGCCGGCCTGGGCGACCATCAAAAGCGTTTCCACCTCGCGGCACCATGGGTCGTCGCCGCCCGTCGCGGCCAGTGCGTCGGCCAACAACCGGCGGACCTGTTCATAGCCGCCGGCCGAGGCCAGCCGCAACCGCGCGGCCCAAAGCACGGCGCGCCGCACGGCCGGCGAAAGCCGTTTGTCGGAACGATTCGACTCGGCCGCGACGATCGACTCGAACCACGCGGCCGATTGCGCGGCCATGGTCCGGGCCGCCTGGGGCTGGGCGGCCAACTCGGTCAGCCGGGCCTCGCAGCACTGACCGGCGGCGTCGACCGCCTCGGCAAATCTCGCATCGCCGGGCCCAATAGCCTCGTAGGCGGCAATCGCCCGGGGCCAGTCGCGCTGATAGCGCCGCGCGCCGGCCAATAGCCATCGGGCCTCGCCGGCCGTCGCCGCCGCCGACCACCGCGCAAGGTGTTCTTCCAACAAGGCGACGAAGTCGTCCAGCCCGTTGTCGGGCCGCTGCTTGACGGCTTGGGCCAGATTGCGAACCGCCTCGATATGAACCTCGGGCGCTTGCGGCTGGTCGGCGGCGGCCAAGGCCCAGCGACGATAATGATCGGCCGCTTGCCCATGGCGTCC
>JAFGAY010000304.1 GCA_016933425.1 Pirellulales bacterium | reverse complement strand
CTAGCACGCGGCAGCGATTCCCTGAGGAGCCGCGTCAAAATAAGTTGACGTATTTTCAAGGAACACTAATTCACGCTGATACGTGCTAACTGAAGCGAATCAGTGGGGATTAGCGAGAATCAGTGTTCCTTTTGTTTTTGAAGTCAATTAACTTATTGTGACGCGGAGCCTGAAAGATGCCACGCCCTGAATTGACGGCGACCACCAGAAGTTGGTGGGTTTCGGATAACTGCAACAGGTGCCATGGCCACGCTTGCGTGGCCATGCCGCGCATTTCTCGGTGAAACATGCCCACGGCAAGCATGGACATGGCGACAAAGACGCTACACTTTCGTGAAATGCCCTCTAGAAAAAGAGAGCCTTCCATAATGCGACTTCTTGCCATGAAGTCGGGGTGGTCCCCCAGGCGACGGGGGCGACCACGGCTCCAGGATATCCGAGGGGACCGACAGAACCAATAAAGGCGGCCATGCCGGCCTTGCAGCGGCCGATCGACAAGGTATTATTCGCGTGGGGCATGGCAATCGCTGCACGCCACAAACCACGCCGCGCGCCGGCGACACAAGGAGACGGACCGTCATGCACAATCGGAATGACGCGAAACGCCGCAACGCGACGGACGAGTTCAACGAGCATGAAAATCGGACCGACGGCGATCGGGTCACCAATAGCCTGGCGTCCGGGTTGACCCTTCTTCGTGATTTGTTCTACCGACGACTGCACGACGACGTCGAAAGGATCATCGGTCAAGACTCGATGCTGGTGCCGGTTTCCAGGTCGAAAAGCGAGGCCGTGACGAAGCTGGAAACCGAACTCTACCAAATCGCCGAGTCGGCGGTTGTCGCGGGAGCCGCCGACTACACGAGCGATGAAGCCTGGTTTGCACAGTGGCTCATACGGCTTCGGCTGGGCGCTTCGGCCGACAATGTAAAAATACAGAAACGACTCGCCGACTATACGGCCCGGGACGATCAGGACCGAAGACTTGCCTTGACCAACGTACTGGCGCGAATTTTTCCCGAATCGCGTCGGGTGCCGTTGATCTTGTTTCGACTTTTTCCGTTATCAGCGAGAATCGCGACGGCACTGGCGTTCGACGATTGCTCGGGGGCCAAATCGCTGCGCGACCGGCAGGTTGAACTCCTGCCGGCCATTCTCGACTGCCGCGAGTGCCGTGGCGAACTGCTGGCCAACGGACAAATGTGCCCAGTCTGCGCGAATCCACTCTGGAAATGGGAAATCCTGGCGTCGGTGTGAGGTGTTACGAAGACACGTTCTCACTCAGGCGCGGCCAGCGCTTGTTTTCTCCGGTCCAGCGCCGAGCGGCAATAGACCAGCAGGTCGAGGTCGATCAACTCCTGCTCCAACCCCTCGATCGCCGGACTGCCAAGGGAGTGGGCCACCTCGTCGAGCAGGGCGTCGGCAAATCGGGCCCTTGCCCGCTGAAGCATCTTGCGGATCGTGGTCTCCGAATAAGGCCGGTCGGGCCGGGTTTGCTTGTTGACCGCGGCCGTGAGTTCGGCCGACGACGCCTCGGGATGGTCCGCTCGCAGTCGAAGCACCGCGTGGAAGGGCTGCCCTCCATGGCGTTCGGTTTCGGCAAGCACGGCCCAGGCCCGGGCAAGCAGCTCCTCGCGCCAACTCTCTAAAAATCGCAGATCCGACTGATTGGCGTCCCATTGGACGGCCGCGGGACTAAGCTGCGTGTCGAGCGCGCGCGGGCCCCGGCGTCCTCGTTTCTGGCAATCGACGATCAAATGGTAGAGGGTGGTTTTCAAATAATCGCGGAATCGGCCGCGTTGGGGAGCGACCCGGCGAAAAGCTCCCTGAAGACAGCGCAAGGCAAACTCCTGAAACAGGTCGTCGGCCACGTCGGGATTGCGCACCGCTCCCAGCAGATAGCGGTAAACGGCGCCTTGATAGCGCTGGATCAGCGCAAGTCGAGCATCGCGCGCCCCGGCCTGAAGCGAATCCCGACCCTCGGTCAACATGCCCCAGATCGTCGAGATCCGGCTCAGCCGTGAATTCAGACTGGCTTCGTCCATCGGTTAGAGACCCCCAATCTCGCAACAATATAACGGTAGTCCGCCTTTGCATCCAGCGGGCCGATTTTAGATTGCCCCCCTCTATCAGGTTGGAAATGAATGTTTTCCCCGCCCAGCCCGTGCGAACGACTTGGATTCCGGTCACAGCCCCCCACGAGCCAGTATTAGAAAACAGGAGGAGTGAGTTACCCAAAACCAATGAAAGGAGAACGTCATGAAAACTCGAACGCGAAAAGTGGTGGTCGGATCGTTGACAATGGTCTTCATCGTGGGGCTGGGCAGCATGCTCTTTGCAGGCCCGCCGGTCCAGATTGATTTGAAGGCCACGCAAAAAATGATGGAATCGAAAGCCTTCAAGGAAGCAATTGCCAACCAGGCCGGCAAGGGCAACCAGGGACAAGGCGGAAAAGGACAAAATGGTAAAGGCCAGGGCAACTTTGGCCAAGGCGGTAAGGGACAAGGCAACTTCGGACAAGGCGGCAAAGGCCAGGGCAACTTCGGCCAAGGCGGCAAGGGACAAGGCAACTTCGGACAAGGCGGCAAAGGCCAGGGCAACTTCGGACAAGGCGGCAAGGGACAAGGCAACTTCGGACAAGGCGGCAAGGGAAAGGGAAAAGGCAAACCGGGCCATTGGCCAAAGGGCGGATATCACCCGAAATATCACCCCTGGCCAAATCACGGGCACCATCGTCCGCCGGTGGTGTACCGTCCGATCATCGTCGAAACCACGCCAATCTATCCCCAAACGGCCGTATCAAATCCGGTTCCCGTAGCCGACATCCAATTGATTAATCCGGCGGAGAACCAGTGGACGCTCAGCTTCCGGTTCGAGGACGAAGACGAGGTGCAGTCGCTGTCGGCGGGCTATAGCATCGAGATCAACCGGCCGGTCGTCATTGTTTTCGACCGCGGCGGCGGCTCCGGCTGGGCCCGGTACCAACTGACCGACGGCACTTACAAGTTTGTCGCCTCGGGCGGACAATGGGACCTTGTCCACGAGGCTTCCCAAGTGGCTCAAACCGCGGCGTATCCCAGCGAGGACATCAACCCGGTCCCCGGCAGTTAATGCCGTGAATGGGTCGAAAATCCATTTGAGTGCCGGTTCAGGCTCGACGATCTCCAGAGGGTCGATCGGGTCCGAACCGGCTCTCGTTTCTTGGCTTGCCGTGGTGGACATCGGGCCGGTTTGCGGGCACAATAGGATATGCTGTCGTCCATGTTCCGACGTCCGCTATCGAAGAGGGCCTGGGATGAAACGCCGCACGAACTTGTCCGGACGCGGCGTGCGCGGCCGGACGGAGACCCCCGCCGCTCCCGATAATCGCGTTGAAGACGATACCCAGGTGTGGGAGGACCTGACTGACGAGGTGGAGCCAATGGATCTGGTCCCGCCCCCACCGTCCGAAGTGGTCGCCGCACGGCTTCAAAGGGCGATTGGCCGGGCCGAATTCCTCTGGAGGTTCGACCAGGATTCCTTGGACGAAAATGCTCTTCAAGGCAGCGAAAACGCCGCCCGCGTCCAGTTGCTGGCTTCTCTCTGGCCGTTTTCCGAGCTTCCCTCGGCCGTGTTGCGGGCATTGTCGGGCCGGATGCGGGAAAAGCGATTTGCCGGGGGCCAAAAAATCATTCACCAGGGAAGCCGGAGCCGGCATCTTTTGATCGTGATCGAGGGAACCATTGAAGTCCATGTTCAAGCGGGTTCCCGCCGGCACGTGCTGGCCCGACTCGATCGCGGCGCGATCGTCGGCGAGATGAGCTTGCTCACCGACGCGCCCTGCACGGCCACGGTCACGGCGGTGGGGCCCGTGCGCGCGGCGGCCATTTCGGCGGGAGAATTCCGGCGTCTGGCCGCCCGCTATCCCGTTTTGGGATCGACGCTGAGTCATTTGGTCGCGTCGCGTCTGGGACAGGCTCCGGTCGACACACTGACCGGCAAAGTGCTTCACGGCTATCGCCTTCGGCGCTGCGTCGGCCGTGGGGGCATGGGCATCGTTTACGAGGCGAAGCGGCTCGCCGACGGCCAGCGCGTGGCCCTGAAGATGTTGAGCCACCGATTCGCCTATGATCTCGAGGTCCAGCAACGCTTTGAGCGCGAAATTCAAATCTGCCGCTCGCTGTGCCACGCGGCCATCCCGCGGATATTGGACCACTTCACCGCCTTCGGCACCAATTTCATGGTGATGGAATTTTGCGACGGGGTGACGCTCGACGAATTCATCCGCGCCGGCGGACCCTTGGACGAGCAACAAGTCCGCTCGATCGTCGGGCAACTGGCGACGGCGCTGTCGCATATCCACCGCCATGGCATTTGCCACCGCGACGTGAAACCGCGCAACATCATCATTTCCGACGAGCGAGGAACCGTCCGACTCATGGATTTCGGGCTGGCCACGTCGTTGGCAAGCTGCGAGTTGACCCAATACGGCTGCGTGCTGGGAACGCCCCGCTACATGCCGCCCGAGCAGCTCGCCGGTCAGCGGGTCGACTACCGCGCCGACCTGTTTTCCCTGGGCTGCGTGGTCTATGAAATGCTCACCGGCATGGCCCTGTTCGGCGATGGCGACGTCGCCATGCAGCTTTTGCAAGACCCCAACTGGTCGATGCCCCCGGCCGACCGGATCCGGCCCGGGCTCAGTGGGGACCTCCACCAGTTTCTTTGTCAAACCGTTGCCGTGGACCCGCGCCGCCGCGTCGTCGCGCTCGAGGAAATTGGCAATACCTGGTCGTCGCGCACCAGCGATTTACACTAGGTGTGATGTCCACGCGTGCGTGGGCACGGCACTCATAATCCTCAATATGACAAAGCACTAGGCATTTCGCCTTTTCGCATGGGAAATTCTCGGCGATTCTACCACGCCAAGGCGACGCCAAGAAACGGGCCATGGAACATGATCGTTCCTTCGGCGTCCAATTGGGCCGGCCCGTCGCGGAGAAGATCGGGATTGGCCTCGAAATTCTCGGCGGCCAAGGCTACCCGATCGAGCCAGAGAAAATGGTAGCCGACGCGGGTCGAGAGCCGTGGGGAAACGCAATAGACCAGCGCCAGCGAGACCTCGGCGCCGACGCTTCCGCGGTCGCGTTGATTCGCGCGGAGAGTTTCGCCCGGCTGGTCGCCTGTTTCAATGTGATGGGTTGTCTGGCTGGCGCGATTGTTGTACAGCCCAGCCGAAAGCCGGGCGTCGAACCACCAGGTCGGCTCGATGTGCCATTCCATGAGCGTGCCGATTTGAACGCCGAATAAATCGTTCTCCGCGTGGACGTCCACCCACTGGGTGGCGCCGACTGGCAAGGGAACTTGGGTCTGGCTGTAGTAGTCGAAACGCTCGGTCAGGTCGATGTAGCGGATGCCGTAAAAAACGGACACTTGCAGAGGCTCCGGCGGCATGCACAGGCGGTTGCGCAGGCTCAGCTCGAAGCTCGACAACCGAGTGCTGCCATGGATCGAGACAAGTTCGTTGTAGTCGAAATCGTCGACCGGCGCGGCGCCGAACCCGCCGAACGGCGAAAACAGGTTGCCCAGTCCGCCGGGCGTGTTGGGTGTTTGATCGCGGACCGCCGCGTCGCCCTCCCAGGTGCCCGCGCCAAGATAACCATATTCGATGCCCCAGGTCGGCGTGAACATTCTTCCGAGACGGACCATGCCGCCGGCCCGGAAGTCGGGCCAGGCGTCCGCGGCGCGGAGGACCACGTTGTCGGGCGTGTCGAGCGTGGCAATGGGTCCGCCGGCCGGTTCGGCATTGCGTTTCAGACCGACGGCAGTCACTTCGCCGTACCAGAATGCGTGCGGCGGGCTTTTACACGTGATCCGGCCGATCGGAAACCAGCCCGGATCGCAACCCGACCGAAAACCGCACGGACGATCGAACGCTCCGCAATTGGGCTCGTTCATGCACCAAGGGGCGCTCGGGCCGGCCGTGGGGTAGTTCCCAGCCACGGCGGCGTCTGCTTGATAAACGCCTGTCATGGAAGTTCCATCCGACGCGGCAAGAGCGTCGGGAACGTATTCGGTCGGTCCGGCCGCGGCGCGGTCGGCGGTTCCGTCACCGGATAAGCCGGCCGGCTGTGCTTCGGGAGCCGAAACGGCGATCAGCAACAGGACGGCCAGCCATCCATGCCAGCCTTTGATGGGACTCACGGACGATCCTCTCCATGCGCGAACAAAAAGAGTGCGAGAATACGCTATTTTCTAGTCTTCGACCGTCGGCGAGGATCGTCATGATCCTTTTTCTCGACGCAATCGTTAAGGTCGGAAGGAGAAGGAGAATAGGATTGCTAGATTGGGGAGCTTAGGCCACGTTGTCTTTCATTACGTCAAGGTGCGTCAATAGGAATGAGAACACTAGCGGCCGAACCCGAGTTGACAATTGTCGGGGTCGGTGTTCGGTCCCGATTTGCGCCGATCGGCATGTTTCGATAAGCTGGCCGAACCAATCCGATCGGGTGACAGACCCACCAAGTGGGTCAAAACTCCGGCCACTGGACAAGGCACCCGAAAGGGGGTGTTGCGTGACTCCCCTCTCTGTGATAGCGGCAATGCCTGGTTTGAATGCCGTGTCACCCGCGAGTATCAAATATCAATTATGTCGGTAACGTTCGAGAAGGTCGTTTTCATTTGTGTCTAGGCCAACTGATTCATCGTCAATCGGTTCGCGGGGTCTCGCGCGACACAGTCGCGTATGTTCCGGGCTTCTCAGTCTCTCAGCTACAGTGATTCGTTGCGACTGTGCAAATGTCCCAAAAATCGGTCCATTTCTTGGGACCCTACCGCCACATGAGAGTCATTCGATGCTATTCCGGCAGAGCGGCAATTAGGGCGTCAATGTCGGATTTGGACAATCGCCGCGATGTTGACTGGAGCATGTTCCTGAAGTGCTCTTTCTTTGCAGCACTTCGAGGAAACGCGATGTTGCCTTGAGGAGACTGACTTGTTGCAAGTGTTTTTCCACTCTCTGATAGAATGACCATCCACGGCACGCCTCTGAAGTTTGGTCCTAGTGATTTCTTTAACTCCTGGGCGTGGGGCATTCGCCAATCAAGTTTGACGTGGACGTAGTCTT
>JAFGAY010000303.1 GCA_016933425.1 Pirellulales bacterium | reverse complement strand
CGACGCCCTGGCCGCCGTGCCCGACTTCATGCCGGCGAGCGTCCGCCTGGATCTCGAGGAAACCGAGGGACATTCGGCCGTGTTTGTATGGCGGCGTTAGTGGCGGCTGGGTGGCACACTCCGAGAATGTGTTTTGTAGTTCGTTTTGGCGATCATAATCCCCACCGGGCTTGTCCCGGTGGAACACGGTTTGGCAACTACTCGGCCGAACCACCCCCAACCTGCCGCCGGTGGACCAAAGCGTCTCACGCATTTCCAAACACGCCCTGAGGCACGAAGGGCGTTGTTTTCGACCGCTTACGATTTCTCCATCCCCAGCCGCTGTTTCCATTGCTCCAGTCGCCGCATCGCTTCCAGCGGCGTCAGATTTTCCAGGTCCAGTGCCCGCAATTCGTCCAACACCGGATGGTCGGCCGGGCCGAACAGGGTTAGTTGCACGTCGGTCTTTTTTGATCGGGTCGTGGGTCGGGCGATCTTCGCGCGGCCTTCGGCGTCGAGGTGTTCTTCCTCGAGTCGGGCCAAAATCTCCTTGGCGCGGCCGATCACGTCGCGCGGCACGCCGGCCAGCCGCGCGACGTGAATCCCATAGCTCTTGTCGGCCGCCCCGTCGACGATCTTATGAAGAAAAACCACGTCGTCTTGCCACTCGCGGACGGCCACGTTCAGGTTCTTGACCCGGGAAAGCGATTGGGCCAGGTCGGTCAGTTCGTGGTAGTGCGTGGCGAAAAGCGTCCGGCAGCCGAGTCGTTCGTCCAGATGCTCGACGATCGCCCAGGCCAGCGACATGCCGTCGTACGTGCTGGTGCCCCGGCCGATTTCATCGAGAATCACCAGGCTCCGCGGCGTGGCCAGGTTCAGGATTCGCGCCGTCTCGATCATCTCGACCATGAACGTGCTCTGGCCGCGAGCCAGCTCGTCGCTAGCCCCCACCCGGGCAAAAATTCGATCGGCCAGCCCGATCCGCGCCGATCGGGCCGGAACCAGGCTGCCCATCTGCGCCATGATCGTGATCAGCGCCACCTGGCGGATGTAGGTGCTTTTGCCGGCCATGTTCGGACCGGTGATCAGCAGAATCGAGCCCGACTCGCCGCCGGCCGACGTGTCGTTGGGCACGAACGTCCCGTCCGGTTCGGTCACGTCGAGCACCGGATGGCGACCGTCGACGATTTCGAGCACGGGTTGGTCGACCATTTCGGGCCGGCAGTAATCTCGCTCCCGCGCCAACTCGGCCAGCGCCGCCAGGACGTCCAACTCGGCCAGCGCGCCGGCCGTGGCCTGAATCCGCGCCCGTTGGGCGACGGCCGCCTCGCGCAGCTCGACAAACAAGGCGTATTCCAGATCCTTCGCCTTCTCTTCGGCAGAAAGTACCTTTTCCTCGTATTCTTTCAGTTCGGGCGTAATGTATCGCTCGGCGTTCTTGAGCGTCTGCTTGCGGTGATAGTCGGTTGGAACCTTGTCGCGATGGGCATTGGTTACCTCGAGATAATAGCCGAACACCTTGTTGAACCCAACCTTCAAGTTGGGAATTCCGCTCCGCTGGGCCTCGCGGGCCTGATATTGGGCAATCCACTGTTTTCCTCCGCCGCTCAGGCCGCGCAGCTCGTCGAGCTCGGCGCGGTAGCCGTCGCGGATGAATCCGCCCTCGCGGCTTACCAGCGGGCAGTCGTCGACCAACGCCGCCGCGAGCCGATCGCGCAGCTCGACGCACAAATCAATCTGTCCGTCGAGCTGCCGCGTCCGATCGCTCCGGCAGCCGGACAGCCGGTCCTTGATTTCCGGCAGGCAGGCCAGCGTGCGGCCGAGAAAACTCAAGTCGCGCGGCGTGGCGCGACCCGTCACGATCCGGGCCAGGAGCCGCTCGACGTCGTAAACCCGGCGAAGCGACCGCCGCAGATCCTCGGCCACGTCGACCGCGGCCACGAGTTCGGCGATCGCCTCGTGGCGGGCGACGATCGGCTCGCGCTGGACCAGTGGATTGGCCAGCCAATCGGCCAGCCGGCGCGAGCCCATCGCCGTGGCCGAACGATCCAACACGGCCAGAAGCGACCCCTCGCGGCGTCCCTCGCGGATGGTTCGAGACAGTTCGAGACTCCGCCGGCTCGACTCGTCGATTTCGAGCGTGCCGGTCGTGCGATAGGGAACCAGCCGGTCGACGTGGTCGAGCGAACCCTTTTGGGTCTCAACCAGATAGTCAAGCACCGCGCCGGCCGCGCGAATCGCCTGAACGTCGGCCGGCGAATCATCGAAGCCGAATCCTTCGAGCTGCGACGTGCCAAAATGCTTGGCCAGGGCCGATCGGGCCGCGTCGTGGGCAAAGGCCCAGTCGGGTCGCCGCGTAACCATCGTCCGTCCGCCGTCCGCTTCGGCCAGCGGCGGCGCCCCTTCGGCCAGCAGGCACTCGGCCGGAGCGAGCCGCGCCAGTTGATCGGAAAGCCGACTCGCCGCGAAACCGGCAGCCACGAATCGTCCGGTCGACAACTCGACCCACGCAAGCCCGAGCGGCGAGCGCCGGTCGTCCGGGTCGCCCGCGATCGCCGCCAGATAGTTGCTCGACCGCGGATCGAGCAGCGATTCGTCGGTCACCGTGCCGGGCGTAACGACGCGGGTCACCTCGCGGCGCACGAGGCCCTTGGCCTGGCGGGGGTCCTCGACCTGTTCGCAAACGCCCACCCGATAACCGGCCGCGATCAGCCGGCCAAGATACGTGTCCAATTGATGATGGGGAAATCCGGCCAGTGGAATCGGATTGTCCCCTTTGTCGCGGCTGGTCAACGCCAGATTGAGCACCCGGGCGGCCGTCTTGGCGTCGTCGTAGAACAACTCGTAGAAATCGCCCATCCGAAACAGCAACAGCGCGTCGGGACATGCCCGACGCGCCTCATGGTACTGTCGCATCATCGGAGTAACGGCCGTCGACATGCCGCCATGCTAGCAAAAGGCGAAACCAGGCGGTAGACGTGGGCGATAGGCAGTTGCGGATAGGCCGTCGCGGATAGGCAGTTGCGGATAGGCAGTTGCGGATAGGCAGTTGAAGTAAGCCGTAGCCCGTTCATAGCCGCGGGCGGAAGCCCGCGCGAGAATACCCGACTGAAAACAACCCACAAACCTGGGGGATCCGACGTTGACAACCAAGGGGTTCCCTGATAGGCTGGAAAGTAGTGCTAGAATTGGTTTCATAACTGGGCATCGCCCGCTCGATTCGTCGGGTCAGCGTGGAACGTTTGTCCTCAGTTATGAAACCGCTTCTAGGTGGACAGGGCTGGCTTGGGTGAGCGGTTTCTCTCTCAGGCCGCCCCCCGTGTTGCCGGTTGGGAAAGTCGCTCCCATCGCGGGCGCCGTTGGCTTCGCATCCGGCGTTCCCACCCCGAGAAGCGAGGAAATTTCTTTCATGCTTCATGCAAGCGTTCCCGAACCTGATTCGGAGACGACGCCCCTTCTGGAAGACTGTGAACGCCGTCTCGGCGTTCGGTTCTCCAATAAATCGCTCCTGCTGGCGGCCCTGACCCACGCATCCGGGGCCCTGCATCGTCTAGCCTCGAACGAGCGGTTGGAATTCCTGGGCGACGCCATTCTCGGCGAGGTCGTCTGCGACCTTTTGTATCACAGCTATCCCAATTATCTCGAAGGCGATCTGACCAAAATCAAGTCGATCGTCGTCAGTCGGCAGACCTGCTCGCGCATCAGCCGATCGCTCGGGCTGGAAGAATGCCTGATCCTTGGCAAGGGCATGACCACTCATCCCCACGTGCCCGTGTCGCTTCTGGCCGACGTGTTTGAATCGCTCATCGCGGCCATTTATCTCGACGCGGGCCACGAGGCGGCGCGCGAGTTCATCATTCGGTTCGTCGCGCCCGAAATCGAATCGGCCGTCGACGGAACGCTGGGCAGCAATTACAAGTCGTTGTTGCAGCAACTCGCCCAACGCGAGTACAACACCACGCCCACCTATCAGTTGTTGGATGAAAAAGGGCCCGACCACAGCAAATGCTTCAAAATCGCGGCGAGGATCGGCTCCCATCAATACCAGCCGGCGTGGGGTCGCAACAAAAAGGAGGCCGAACAGCGGGCCGCCCGAAACGCCCTGTGCCAGCTTCAGAACGAATCGCCCCCGTACCCATCCGATTGACGCCGCTTCGTAGGTCAGGCTTTGTTTGACAAATAGGGATTGGGGGTTAGGGATTGGGGATTAGATCGGAGTTCCATGCCTCCTCGCGTCATCGTTTTGCTTTCCGGCGGACTCGACAGTATTTTGGCCGCGCGCGTCTTGCAGCGGCAGAATCTGGCGATCGAGGGCTTCAACGTCCGCACGCCTTTTGACTTTTCACAGGAACCGGCGGCTGTCGCGGCTCGCGAACTGGGAATTCCCCTGACCGTTCGCTCTGTCGGCGAGGATTACGTCGAACTGCTGCGGAATCCGCGTTATGGCTTCGGCAAGGCGGCCAATCCGTGCCTCGATTGCCGAATCCACATGGCCCGGCTGGCGCGAGAAACCATGATCCAACACGGCGCGTGTGCCGTTGCCAGCGGTGAAGTCCTCGGCCAACGGCCCATGAGCCAAAAACGCCCCGACCTGACGCTCGTTGCCCGCCGCGCCGGTCTCGAGGGCCGGCTGCTGCGCCCTCTCTCGGCCAAACGACTCGAACCGACCATTCCCGAACGCGAGGGGCTTATCGATCGTGAAGCCCTTTACGATTTTGCGGGCCGCGGGCGCCGGGAGTTGATGGAACTGGCCGAGCAGCTCGGCGTCCGGCGAATTCCCTCGCCGTCGCCCGGCTGCGCCTTGACCGAAGCAACCTTTGCGCCTCGGATTTGCGATCTGTTTCAATACTCGACGAAGGCCACCCTTTGGGATTGCGAATTGCTCAAAGTGGGACGCCATTTTCGCATCGACCCACACCATAAGGTCATCCTCGGGCGAAGCGCGGAAGACAACGACGCGCTGGACCGCCTGGCGCGCAGCAATAATGCCGATGAGGCGACTCTGGTTGAGCCGGAAAACTTCATCGGGCCCAGCGCCCTGGTGTGTGGTCCCACCTCGCCATCCCTGTTGCAACTCACGGTGATGTTGATGGTCGCCTACACGCGGCAGGTCGACCCAAGTTGCCGAGAGGTCCTAGTTTGTGTCCATCACAAAGAATCGCGGCACGTTTGCAAGTTGGCCATTGACGCCTCACAGGTCGCCGAAGTTCGCCAGACGCATTTGCCCATCGCCTAGATCGCATCACGTTTAACCATAGCAGGTGCCTTGGTCACGCTTGCGTGGCCATGCCCTGGTTTTCGTGGGAAATCATGCCTACGGCGAGCGTGGGCATGGCACCCAAGCTCGTAAGTTATTTGACGGTAAGGAATTGGGGCGTTTCGCGCGATGCCGGGCGGGCAAGAAAATAGAAACGCCCGGTCAGCCGTGCCGGGCGCTTCTTTCTCGTCGTATCAGGTTGATCCGAAGTAGACGCCAACCGCTTCACGCCGCCCCAATCGGGCCGGGCGCGGAGCCATTGGTAAAAACGAGTGCCTACTTCTTCTTCTTGGCTACCTTCCGGCG
This sequence comes from Pirellulales bacterium, assembly GCA_016933425.1. GTDB lineage: Bacteria > Planctomycetota > Planctomycetia > Pirellulales > Thermoguttaceae > UBA11386. The sequence continues at coordinate 15 of JAFGAY010000303.1, read as the reverse complement.
CTTCTTGGCGACCTT
>JAFGAY010000044.1 GCA_016933425.1 Pirellulales bacterium | reverse complement strand
CAAAAGATCATGGTAAGTCGATCCGTCGTCTTACCATGATCTTTATCCTGAAACGGAACACCGCGTGTCCCGCCCTCCCTGCAGGTTAGTATCATCTTTATCGGCCGCGCGCGACAAGCGGCTGAAAACGATTTAGTCAATTTGCCCGGTTTTCCGGCTTTGTCCACCCTTGGCGGGAGCCGTCGGCAAGCCAACATTTGCCCGCCGAACTGCGACCGTCAGGGAGCGGCGCGAGTGGGTATTCTTTTCGCCGGCCCTACTTCCCGGCGCTGGTCGTGTTCACCTTGGTTTGCCGGACTTCGGCCCTGGGCGCGGGAGCAAGCAGGGGCGAGACGGTTTCCGGCGCGCGGGCCGGACCCGGCTGGGATGTCGGCCCCGCGACGTTCGACGGCCCACAATTGGCGCAGCTTGTTGAATCGGTGGTCGTGGTTCGGGCGCAGGACGTTCCACAGTGCCCGCAGCCCCGGCAGCCGCAGCCTTCCTCGCAGTAGCCGTCCCAGATGTGGTCGCAACGGTTCGGTCTGCGCCAGGGATAGCAGGCCATGGCGGCCGAGCCATAGGCCGGCGCCATGCAGGCCGGGGCTCCGTAGACCGAAGTGTTGTCCCACGCGAACCCCCCATATCCCCAGGCAGAGTATCCGTCTCCTCCGACGGCCGCGGCGGCCGTGCAAATCAGGATCAGAGCCGTCAGGACGCCTAAACCGCATCCAATGTATCGCATGGCGAGATCTCCTCGAAAAAAGCTGAATTGCCGCTCTCCAAGCCGGCCGCGACCGTGAAGGAGCGGATCATAATCACGGCCAATAGCTTCTTCTTCGACCAGATGAGCCTCCGAGAAACGGCCGCCTCGACCGCCCGGGCCAAAAAGACGCCCGTTGCCCGCCGACCGCGGCCATACTTTCCGCGCCACCGGCAGTGTCGGTCAGGACGGTAGAATTTAAATCATAGCCCTAGATTTCTTGGTCGTGGCTGTCGCGTCGGATCATCGACCAGCTACCGCGGCAGGTGTCCCAGGGCCGCCGGGCGCGGATTCTTTTCGGAATGGGGGATTGTGGTTAGAATTTCCAGGTCAGGCCGCCGTAGACCTCGCGCGGGACTTCCTGAGCGAAGGTTCCCACGGCGTCGCCCGTGCCAAATTCGGAATGGGTCCGATCGAACAGGTTGCGTCCAACGACGAACATTTCAAAATGCTCTTGCGGCCGCCAGGCAAGTCGCACGTCGCCGACGAAGTACCTGGGAGCGCCCAGGGCCGGGAGGACGTCGACGTATCGCCCGATGAAGTCGACGTGCCACTGTGGGCTCAGGTCGCCGGAGAGCCACAGGTTGAATTGATTCCTGGGATTCGAGCCCGGCGCGGCGACCAGCTCAGCGTCGGGAACCAGCGGATAGGCCAACATGCGGAGGAAGCTGTAAGACCCTCGCAGCGTCCACTGTTCGTTGATCAAGTAGCTGGCGGCCAGTTCAAAGCCGTAGGTTTCGCCCACGGCAAGGTTGGTCGAGTCGAGATAGGCGAAACCGGCGGGCCATCCGCCCGGCGTCGCTCCCCAATCCAGACCGGTGAGCTGCAACGTTTGGAGCTTCTCGTACCGATTGTAAAAGACGGCCAGGTCCCAGTAGAACGCATCGGTCGGTTGGACCCGAATGCCGGCCTCGTAAGCCAGCACGTCCTCGCTGCCGTAGTTTGCATTGCCGACGAAAACAGGGAAGATGGGAGCGATGTCATAGGGTGGGAAAAACGGCACGATTTCGGGCGGGACGGAAATATACTGGATGTTCGCGTCGATGAACGAAGGAACCCGAACCGCCCGCGACACCGACGCCCAAAGACTATGTTGGTCGTCGGGCGTCCAGAGCAGTCGTATGGACGGTTGGTATTCAAAGCCCGTGTAGTTGTTGTGCTCGAATTTCGAGCCGGCGATCAAAAACAGAAGATCTTCGCGAAGCGTGATTTGATCCTGAACGAAATAGCTGTAGAGACTGTCGTTCCGATAGGGAGGAATGAATTCGTACTGGAAAGGAATGCCCAGGATTTCCATGTCCGTGTTGCGGTAGGCGCATCCGCAAATGACGTCGTGGCGCGATCCCAGGGGAAACCGGTACTGGAAGTCCAGGTCGAGAATGTCGGACCGCGCGCGCAGCGGGCTGAGTATTTCCTTGCGACGCGCGTGGTCGTAGTACATCTGAAACGACCAGTCCGACTCGTCGCCGAGCTTTCGGGTCCAGCGATAGAGCACGTTCGCTCCCTTCGAGTGGTCGTACTCGATAAACGGATCGACGAAGGGGGTGGGAGGCGTGGGATAGGAGCCCGGCACGAGCGACTCGCCTCTGTTGTACCCGTCGTAGTAGTCGCCCTGCAAAGTCATGGTGTCGCAGCGGCTGGCTTTCCAGTCGGTGCGGAAGCCGGTTTGGGCCATTCGGGCGCCGTCCTGGGCGTCTCTGTAGGGCATGCAGCTTTCGTCCCGCTCGAACCACATTCCGTAGACGCGGTAGTTGAGGTCGTTTCCCAATTGCCCGCCGTACCGGAGCGTGTTGAAGCCGCGTTGCTCGGTGCCGCCGCCGCCCTCGTAGAAGCCGCCTTGGGTTTCCTTGGAACTCTTGGTGATGATGTTGATCACGCCGTTGACGGCGTTGGCGCCCCAGATGGTTCCGCCCGGGCCGCGAATGACCTCGATGCGTTCGACGTCCTCGAGGACGACGTTTTGGGTGTCCCAAAAGACGCCGCCAAACCAGGGCGAATAGACCGACCGGCCGTCGATCTGTACCAGCAGCTTGTTGGCAAAGCGGTTGTTGAAGCCTCGGATCGTGACGGCCCATTGCGAGGCGTCGATCTGGGCTACGTCGACGCCGGGCGCGAGCCGCAGGGCGTCGGGCAAGGTGCGGACGCCGCTGCGGCGGATCATTTCGTTGGTGATGACAAAGACGGCCGCCGGCGAACGGCCGACCGTGCTCTGGGTCCGCGCCACGGTCGAGACTTCCATGTCGAGCGACGGCGACTTCGTCGCGACCTGGGATAGTTGTTTCAGGTCCATGTCGAGCATGTCCAGGTCGCCGCTTTCCTTCTCGCCTTGCTGCTGGGGCGAGAGTTCGGGAGCGATCGGGTCGGGACCCGGCTGGTAAAGATCCTCGGCCGACTGTGCCCAACCGACGGTCGAGAGGCACGCAACCAACAAGCAGGGCGTCAGCAGCACCAAGAGGACCTTGGCCGTCCGTCGTGCCTTCATGACGTTTTTCTCCATGCCCGCCTGGCGCGGCAGCTAACTGGCGGCACGTTTTTCGCGCCGTCCGATCCATTTCACACGAAAGCCCCTGGAGGCCGGAGCATCCACCCGACCGCGGTCATGGCGCGACCGTCTTGTTTTCTCTCTTCAACTCACCAATCAATATCTCAACGTCATCCGGCCGAAGACGCTCCGCTCGACTTCCGTGTCGGCGTAGACCGGAGCGCCGTAGTCGAGCATTTCGGCGTGATGGTTGTCGAGCAGATTGCGCCCGATTACCTCGAACTCGACGTATTTTGAGGGAGCCCAGCCCAGGCGGAGATCCATCGTGATGTAGGATGGAACGTAGGGAGGACCCGCGTTTCCGATCGGTCCCTTCAAGCTGTCGACGTAGCGCACGATCATGTCGAACTGCCACGCGCGGCTCAGGTCCCAATGGGATATGAGCCTCGCCTGGTTCTGCGGGTTGAAGCCCGGCATGGTGTAGCTGCTTACTTGGATGAAGGGTCCCGGGTAGTATTCCAGATCCATGTTCAAGAAGGTATAGGCGGCCGACAGACGCCACCGCTCGGACACCTGGTAGTCTGTGTTGATTTCGACGCCCCACGTGTCCATCCGCCCCCCGTTGAACTCTTGCCATAGGAGGATGAGTTGTCCATGGTCCACGTCATTTCCCACCAGATCGAAAAGGATAATGTTGTCGTATTTGTTGTAGAACAAGGCGATGTCGTATCCGAATCGTTCGCTGGGCTGCGCGCGATAGCCGATTTCATAGGCCATCATGTCCTCGGATTTCAGGTCCGGATTGCCTTCGAACCGAGGATAATATTGGGGGGGATCCCAGAACGGGTACCACTGTGGCCAAGCGGTGAGGAAACCATTTTCATCATATCGGTCGGGCGTGCGGACGGCGCGGGAAACGGCGCCCCAGAACGTATGGGTGTCGTCGGGCGTGTACAGCAGCCGGCCGCTCGGTTGATATTCGAAGCCCGTGTAGTCGTTATGCTCGAATTTCGAGCCGGCGATGAAGAAGAGGCGATCCTCGGCCAGCGTGATCTGATCTTGGACGAACATGCCGAACAGGTCGGTGGTGCGCGTGGCCGGGTCGAAGCCTGCGTTGAAATTGTCGGTGATTTCCCGATCGTGGATTTGCCGGAAGTTGGCGCCCCAAATGATGTCGTGGCGCCGCCGCAGCTCCATGGGAAAACGATGCTGGAAATCGACGTCGAACGTATCGACGTTTTGCGTCCACGCGCTGGTTTGGCGGCGGAACTGGTCGAAGTAGGTCTGGAGCACCCAATCCGAATCGTCGTTAACCTTGTGGGTCCATCGGGCCACGAGGTTTCCGCCGGTCGGTTTTTCGTCTTCAAGGGTGTTGTTGATGTAGGGAGCATTGTACCAGAAGGTCGTGGCCTGGAGTCCCTCTCGGGCGACGTAGTAGTCGCCTTGGACGGTGAACAGGTCCTTCTTGGCGCGGCCCGGCTCCCAATCGACGCGGAAACCGGCGCAGCCTTGGCGCCAGTCGTCGTTCGCGCCACCCGGCGCCCAGCCCGAATCGTACTCTCCCTGTCGGCCATAGATTCGATATTGCATGTCGTCGCTGAACTGGCCGCCGTAGCGGAATGCGTTCAGGGCGTGCTCCTCGGTGCCGCCGCCGACGGCGATGTAGGTGCCCTTGGTGTCCTTCGCTCGCTTCGTGATGATGTTGATCACGCCGTTGACCGCGTTGGCTCCCCACAGGGTTCCGCCGGGGCCGCGAATCACCTCGATTCGCTCAATGTCTTCGAGGAGTACGTCCTGCACGTCCCAGTAGACGCCGGCGAAAATCGGCGTGTAAATGGTTCGACCGTCGACCAGCACGAGCAGTTTGTTGGCGAACCGGCCGTTGAAACCGCGCGCCGAAATGGCCCAACTATGCGCGTCGATCCGCGCGACTTCCAGGCCGGGCACCAGGCGCAGCAGGTCAGGAATGTTGGTGGCCGCGCTGCGGCGGATCATTTCGGGAGTGATCACGAAGATGGCCGCCGGCGATTTGCCCACCGAACTTTGCGTCCGCGAGACGCTCGACACCTCGATGTCCATCATGGGCGCTTTGGCCACGACCTGGGACAATTGCTTCGGGTCCAAATCGAGCATGTCCAGGTCGCCATTGCCGTCTTTTTTGTCGGCGACTTGGCCGTTTTCCTCGCCCGGCGCGAGGTCTTGGGCGGGCAGCGACGGCGCGACGGGATCGGGACCCGGTTGATAGAGGTCAACCGGCCCTTGCGCGCCTCCGATTGTGATGAGTCCTTGTGCAACCAGGAAGATCACCAGAATCAGTTTTCCCAGAGATTTCACGATCCGTCGCACCATCATGGCACGTTCCTCCATGAGAATCCGGTCGCACGGTCAGCGTCGCGCATACAATCCGTGGTATTCGGCCCCCCGATGCCCAGGATCCTCCTCGGCAACGGCCACAGCGCATAAACCTGCTGATGTATCCCCTGTTTCGGCCGCAAGACCCAGGATAAATCAAACGAATCCGTCGACCCGCACAATCCGCATGGTATGCACAATTTCCGCGATTCGTTGGGGTCGGAATGGAAAGTTATGCCGCCTGCGCAAGATGGTCGGGCGCGGCCCGCCGGCGCGGCAATGTTCCGAGTGTGGCAGCGAGAGCTTACCCTGATGGGTTTGATCCATCACAGGTAGGTCAGGCACTCCCGTGCCTGACAAATAACAACCCGTGCTT
>JAFGAY010000302.1 GCA_016933425.1 Pirellulales bacterium | reverse complement strand
TTTAACTTATCCGCATTACGACAATGGGTCAAGGAGTTACCGACCTTCGAGGAAGCTCCCGTAGGTCAGGCACCCCGTGCCTGACAATCAACTATAAAGTCGATTGAGATCCTGTTTCCCGGAGGGCCACGCTCCGGGTGGCCGCCAATGCATCAAACAAGGCCACGACGGTGCGTGGCCCTCCACACGGCTTGGTGAGGACCGACCGCGACCCTTCCTGCATACCCTTGTGGGGGGTTCTGGTTGCGGGAGCTGTCGGCGTTTCGTAAAATCTATCGCTTACGGGTGACAAGGGAACTTTTGCGGGCCGCCTAAGAAGAGTTCGACCGGGCCGCTTGAAACGACCGAAGCGATTGAGTGGATAGGTATGTGCCCACGCGGCGGTAAGTCGGATTCTTGGCATCGGGTCCGGCCGGCTCGACGACCACGATACCCCCGGATTTCGGCCGACGCCGAGACGTCGTTCTCTCGAGGAGGGAGCTTGGACCATCGTGCATCTGGATAAACCGCCCGGATCGTTGTCCAGCCGCGCTACCCTCGTCGACCTGGTGCGATATCGCGCCCAGCGTCAGCCGCAGGATACGGCTTTTATCTACCTCGTCGACGGCGAGGACGAACAGGTATCGCTCAGCTATCGCGAGTTGGATCGCCAGGCCCGGGCAATCGCCGCAAGGCTCGAGGCTCAAGGCCTGACCGGCCAGAGGGCTCTGCTGCTTTATCCGGCCGGGCTGGAATTCATTTGCGCGTTTTTCGGCTGTCTGTACGCGGGCGTGGTGGCCGTGCCGGTCTATCCGCCGAGACGCAACCGGTCGCTCGACCGCATCCAGGCCGTGGCCGACGACTGCGAGGCCAAGGTCGCTTTGTCCACCGACCTCGTGCTCCAACGGGTCGAGCCCTTGGTCGACGAAACGCCCCATCTGAAACAGCTCGACTGGCTGGCCACCTGCAACGTGCCCGACGCCGCGGCCGACGACTGGCGACCGCCGGCGATCGACGAAGGCACCGTCGCTTTTCTCCAATACACCTCCGGCTCGACGGGCACGCCCAAGGGCGTCATGCTCACCCACGCAAATCTGCTGCACAACTCGGCGCTGATTTCCCATGGCTTCGAGCATACGCGTTCGTGCATGGGCGTCTACTGGCTGCCGTGCTACCACGACATGGGGCTCATTGGCGGGATCCTGCAGCCGATCTACGTCGGCCGGCCCAACGTCATGATGGCGCCCATGTCGTTCCTGCAGCGGCCGCTGCGTTGGCTCCAGGCGATCACCCGCTTCGGCGGCACCACCAGCGGCGGTCCCAATTTCGCTTACGACCTGTGCGTCAAGAAAATCAAACCCGACCAACTCGCCCATCTCGATCTGAGCACGTGGCAAGTCGCCTTCAACGGCGCCGAGCCCGTCCGCGCCGAAACCCTTGACCGGTTCACCGAGAAATTCGCCCCCTGCGGCTTTCGTCGCGAGGCGTTTTATCCGTGCTACGGGTTGGCCGAGGCGTCGTTGATCGTCACCGGCGGATACGCCAAACGCCCACCCGTCGTCCGGCGGTTCGACGCGGCGTCGCTTTTGGCGGGCAAGGCGATCGAGGTCAACGGTCAAGCCGACCGCGCGCGGCCGCTGGTCGGCTGCGGCGAAATTCTCGACGACCAACAGCTTGCCATCGCCGATCCCGATACCCAAACCACTTGCGCCGAGGGTCAGGTCGGCGAAATCTGGGTCCGCGGACCCAGCATCGCCCGGGGCTATTGGCGAAAACCCGACGCCACCAAAACCATATTCCAGGCAAGGCTGCGCGACTCGGGCGAAGGGCCGTTTTTGCGAACCGGCGATCTCGGATTCGTCGACCGCGGCGAATTGTTCGTCACCGGCCGGATCAAGGATCTGATCATCCTCCACGGCGTGAACATCTATCCACAGGACGTCGAACAAACGGTCCAACACGCCCACAAACGTCTAAACTCGGGCGACGGCGCCGCTTTTACGATCGACAAGGACGGCCGCGAGCAATTGATTGTCGTCCACGAGGTCGAGCGGCGAAACCATGGACTACTCGACGAAATCTTCGCCGCGATTCGCCGCGCCGTTTCGGCCGAACACGAACTGGGTGTCGAGGGCATTGCCCTCGTCCGCGCCGGCAGCATTCCCAAGACCTCCAGCGGCAAAATCCAACGCCACGCATGCCGCGAGGGCTATCTCGATGGATCGCTCCAGGTCGTCGCAAGCTGGCGGCTCGAAGACGGCGATCTGGCCAACGTGCCCCTGCCGACTGCCGAACCCTACGTTGAGTCATCGCTGGTCGAATTGCATCATTCCCAAGATACATCGGAACCGGCCGACGCCGCGCCGGCCTCCAACGCTCCCGCATCGCCGGACGCCCATAATAGCCGTGAGCGTAAGCCCGCGGGCACGGGAGTCAACCGCCCCCCCTCGAAAAACGGGCGAGGCTCCTCGGCCCAATCCACCGCCCAAGTCATCGAGGCCGTTCTCGAAGAGGTTCGCGCCGTGGCCAAGCAGCGGGCCGCCGGATTGACGCTCGATTCGCGCATTACCGAATTGGGGCTCGACTCGCTCGAACGCATGGAAATTCTGGCCGCCTTGGAAGAACGATTTGGCGGCCGGTTTCCCGAGGCCATCCTGCCCGATCTCGAAACCGCGCGACAGGTGGTCGACGCCGTCGAGACGTATTTGGGCCACGAACCGAAGTCGAAACGCTTTGCGGCCGTCGACGCCGAAATTCCCGAGGAAACCTTCCGTTTCGCCCTGTTTCCCGAATACGTCGAACTGCGCCGCAACCTGGACACGGCCGAAGCGATGGGAATGGACAACCCCTTCTTCACCGCACACGAGGGCATGAGGGGTAGCCTCACCCTCATCGGCGGCAGCGAGTACGTGAATTTTTCGAGCTACAACTACGTCGGCATGGCCGGCGATCCGGCCGTCATCAAGGCCGCCCAGGACGCCGCCGCCAAATACGGCACCAGCGTCTCGGCAAGCCGGCTGGTCTCCGGCGAACGCGACATCCACGTCGAACTCGAACACGAACTCTCGCGCTTCCAGGATGCCGAGGCCACGCTGTGTTTCCTCGGCGGCCACGCCACCAACGAAACGGTCATCGGCCACCTGCTCGGACCGGGCGACTTGATCGTCCACGACGCCCTGGCCCACAACAGCATTCTTCAAGGAGCAATCCTCTCGGGCTCGCGCCGGCGATCGTTCGCCCACAACGACGTTCAGGCCGCCGATGAAATCCTGAAGCAGCACCGCAACGAGTATCGGCGGGCGCTAGTGGTGATCGAAGGCGTGTACAGCATGGACGGGGACTATCCCGACCTGCCGCAATTCGTCGAGTTGAAACGCCGGCACAAGGCGATTTTAATGGTCGACGAAGCCCATTCGATGGGAACGCTCGGCGCCACCGGCCGCGGCATCGCCGAACATTTTGGCACCCCGCGCGAGGACGTCGATATCTGGATGGGCACCCTGAGCAAAACGTTCGGAAGCTGCGGAGGCTACATTTCCGGGTGCAAGGAATTGATCGAGTATCTCAAGTACACGACGCCCGGCTTTCTCTACAGCGTGGGAATGTCGCCGCCCAGCGCTGGCGCGGCCTTGGCCGCCGTGCGTCTTCTGGTCGCCGAGCCCGAGCGCGTCACCCGGTTACAGGAACGAAGCCGGCTCTTCCTCGCGCTGGCCAAGGCTCGCGGCCTGAACACCGGCATGAGCAAAAACTCGCCGGTCGTGCCGATTATCCTGGGCAACTCGCTCCATTGCCTTCAATTGTCCAGGGCTTTGTTCGAGCAGGGCGTCAACGTACTGCCGATTCTCTATCCGGCGGTCGAGGAAAGCGCCGCGCGACTGCGTTTCTTCATCACCTCGGAACACACCGAGGATCAAATACGCTTTGCCGTCGACCGAATGGCCGAGGAATTGGAGCGAATTCGCCCGGAATACGCGGCCCAGGAACTGAGATTGTAGGGGCTTTGTCCTTTCGTTAACCAACCGAGATTTCAAACGCGAAGAGGTGAAGATTGCTTACGGACGGAGAAATTTCGCGTAGCTGGATGAAACTGTTCCGCGCGAGCCGCTACGACAAGGAAACCTTTGATAAAGCGGAACTCTTGCTCGAGGAATTGCGGCCCGAAAACCCCCTGCGACGCCGCCTTTCCCTGGAACTGCAAGAACTCAAAAAAATCCACGCTCGCAAGGCAAAAGCAGAACGCGCCGAAGGGTCGTGCTAGAACGATGCTCGCCGCGTCGTAAAGACGTTCGCTGGGCCCCGCCGACGCTTGGGTGCCATGTACACGCTTGCGTGGACATGGGGAAAACCTCGAAGAACATGCCCATGCAAGCGTGGGCACGGCGCCCATCATCCAAAACGGGACAAAACGTTAGATCACAACGCGCGCGACGCGGCGTCATGAAGGCTATCGTTTGAACGCCGGCGCCCGAATCATTCCTCCCCTATCCCTTGGGGAGAGGGGCAGGGGGGAGGGCTCAGCCCAAACCGCGCGGGTATCTGCCTCCAACCTCCGCAATCCATCCTCAACCTACCGGTTGACGACGATGCGGAAATTCACGCCTTGAATGAAGACGTTCTGGCTGTTGTTCTCCGCGAGAATCCCCATCAGCGATGACGTGCCGAACTCATAGTTGATCAGGTTCGACGATCGGGCGATGCCGTCGAGCCACAAACCGCTCCAACCAACGCCAAACCCCACGTGTCGCGTCCATTGCCAGTCGAGGTCGGCCCGCAACTCAACGCCCGGGCTCCACTCGTGCTTTCTGACGCGATGCTCGAAGGACGTCTGCTCCAAGGCCACCGGCATGGGCACCTCAGGCGCGTGGCCCGGCAGCGAGGGATCGTTGATCAACCCGGTCTCAGGCGTGAGTTCATTGCCCACCACGCCCGTCTGGTACAGATCTTGGTTGTTGTATCCGGCGAAGAAGCGTCCCTCGAACGAAAATCCCCAGCGGCCATAGCGGTTGAACCATCGGCCTCCGATCTGGGGGCCGACGATCCGATTGTTGGCTTCCTGGTTCCAAATGCTGTTGGCCAGCGTTCCGACGTAAAGGAACTCCTGGTCTTCGCCCAGCGGACGTGACGACAACACGATACTCGAGACGGTCTCGCCGCTGATTTCGACGGGAACCACGTATCCGTCGGCGTGCAAGCTGAATTGGTCGTTGAACTCAAGATAGCGAACACCGCCGAAAACCTCGAAGTATCCGCCGCTGTGCAACTGGCTCGAACGCAGCAGGTAGCTTAGTTCCAACCCCCACGTATCGACGGAGTTTTGAATCAACGCCGAGGCAAACGTGACCGGCAGGGGACGATAGTCGCCCGCCCCGCTGACGTCGCCTTCCAAATGGCCCAAGTCGAGCGACCCACCCCATTCCCGATCATTGAAAACCATGGTCATGTCGGCGACCGGGATGTTTTGGGCCTGTGGATTCAACCGCCATGCACTGAACAACAGCCCTTGGTGACCATAAATAAATCCACCCTCGTAACGCTGACCCGTGACAAACTGCGACGTGAAAATATCGGTGCTGAAATTGTTGTTTTGGGTCGCCGTTTCGGCTTCCGTCGGACCATACCAGACCTCGCGCCCCTGCTCGCTATACTGGCCGATGGTCGTCGTCTCCGGTCTGGTGATGTTCCAGATCAGGGTATCGACAGAGAAGAAAAATCCTTCATTCGCCCTGGCGGGACCGCCGTAGGTGCTCGGTTGATACGGCGCAAAGAACTGCATGTCGCCCACTCCTTGACCGGAAGCGGCAAACCCGACTAGCAGGACGATGGCCAAAGCCAACAGGCTCGGTATGGCGCGTTTGTATGACATGGTCCTCTTCCACTTCAAGCCTTAGCGTGATGAATACACCCCCCACATCCTCGCTGATGGAGCATGGGCACATTTCGGATGCGACGGTAGTATCGGTCATGCCAGTCGTAACAGTTGAGTAAGAAAGATAAACCTTGCCGAAAAGACGGAGGGTTAACACCCAAAACAGTGGATCAGGATGTAAACATGGACATTTCACGCAGAATAGATCGTCTTGTGAATGAAAAAATCGGGCATCCCTTGAAAGGACAACCCAATAAAAAGACCCTCTATCATGGGACCCCCAATCCCCAATTCACTTTGACTCGGGTTGCCATGCGGGTCGAGAGGGCGACCAACGGGAGGCTGCCATTGGTATAAGGACCGTAAGTATTGCCGCGTCGCTCCTCGCACCAAGGTCCATCAGTGCGTCGCACTGGAAGCCTAGACATCGGCAATAAACCCACCTAATCGGGTGCTCTTCAGGAGTCGGCGCTCTCGTGCTTACGGTTGGTTTATTCTTGACATTCGAGATTAGGTTTCGGAAAATCAGACGCGGTGTACGTTGGCAATCGTTTCGCTTTTCCGCCACAAGAGGGTAGCACAATGCTTGGTCGTCGATCCACCGGGCGTAAAGTTGTTTCTCGTTGTTTTTCCGGCC
>JAFGAY010000301.1 GCA_016933425.1 Pirellulales bacterium | reverse complement strand
CGCGGCAAGACCTTCCGATCGAGGACGACCACGTGACCATCCGTCTCGAACCGTACCAGTGGACCCAAATCGACGTTGATTGGTAATGCCCGTCTCAAATCTCAAATCTGAAATCTCAAATCTCAAATACCACGTACCCATCCATGATTCTTACGATCGACGGTCCGGCTGGGGCCGGCAAGAGCACCGTGGCCCGCGCGCTGGCCAAGCGGCTTGGATTCCAGTATCTCGACACGGGCGCGATGTATCGGGCGGTCGCCCTGGCGGGATGGCGTCGGGGCGTCGACTGGCGGCGGCCCGACGAATTGGTTCAAGTGGCCTCGGGGCTTCACCTCGAGCTGATCGACGATCGCGTGTTGTTGGACGGCGAGGACGTGAGCCGCGCGATTCGCACGCCCGAGGCAACCGCGATCACGCGCTACGCGGCCGATGATCCGGCCATTCGGGCCCGGCTGGTCGCCTTGCAGCGCGTCATGGCCCAGCGTCGCAACGTGGTGACCGAGGGCCGCGATCAAGGCACGGTGGCGTTTCCCGAGGCCGAGTGCAAGTTTTTTCTCACGGCCAGCCCCGAGGAGCGGGCCCGGCGGCGGCTGGGCGACCTGCGCCGCCAAGGTGAAACCGCCACGGTCGAGGAGGTTCTCGAATCGCAGCGTCAGCGGGACGATCGCGACGCGGCCCGGCCGGTGGGCCCCCTGGCGAAGGCCCCCGACGCCATTGAGGTATCGACCGATGGAATGACGATTGACGAAGTTGTCGATCGGCTGGTAGAGTTGGCGCGGCGCCGCGTGGAATTGCCGCCGAAAACCGAGCCTTGATGAGAGGTCGCTATCGAAACGCAAACGGCTATAATTGAGATGATGTCTCTTTCAGGCGTGAGCACGATTTGTTTTGCCGGCAGCTATGCGGTGGCGCTGCTGTTGGAGCTGTCGCGCCTCGTGTCGCGCAGCGCGGCACGCCGGGTCGCGACGATCGGGTTTGCCGGCGCGGGTCTTTTGGCCCATTCGGCGTTTTTGTATTACCGCGCGGCGAGCCGGCCCGGTTCACCCCTCTCCAGCCCGCGCGAATGGTATCTGCTGGCGGCATGGCTGCTGGTGGTCGTTTATTTGTACCTGGCGATTTACCATCCCCGGCAGGCGTTCGGCCTTTTTTTGCTGCCGCTGGTTTTGGGATTGGTGGGTGTGGCCACGTTTCTTGCCCCGGTCGAGCCTTTTCCGCGCGAATCAGCCTCGCGCGTTTGGGGCGCCGTTCATGGCGCGTCGATCCTGCTGGCCACGGTCGTCGTGCTGTTTGGACTGGCCACTGGATTGATGTATCTCGAGCAGGCCCGGCGGCTCAAACGAAAGCGTCCGCCGCTGCCGGGGCTGCAACTGCCGAGCCTCGAGTGGCTCGATCGGGCCAACAGCCGGGCCGTGGTCGTGTCGGTTGTTCTGGTGGGCATGGCCGTCATTTCGGGGCTCGTGCTGACGTCGCTAAGCCATGGCGGACAGTTGCATTGGACCGATCCCGTCGTGCTGGGAACGTTGATCATGTTCGCCTGGCTGGCCGCGGCCGCCGTGGTCAGCCTGTTTTACAAGCCTGCCCGGGCAGGCCGCAAAGTCGCCTATTTGACCTTGGTCAGTTTCGTGTTTCTCGTCATGGCGTTGGGCGTCGGCCTCGTGTTGGACACGGGCCACGGCGGTCGACGGCAAACGGACGTCAACGAGCCTCGCGTCGAGGAAAGCCTTGATGAAACTGCGAGTGGTCGGCTGTAGCCATCACAATGCGACGATCGAAATCCGCGAGCGGCTGGCGCTCGACGGGCGCCGGATCCGCGCCGCGCTTGAAGCGTGGCGCGCCCGCTACGCCGACATCGAGGCCGTATTGCTGTCGACCTGCAACCGCGTGGAATTTTACCTGGCCACCGAGCAGGGCGAGGTTCCCTGCAAGAATGCCGTGGCGGCGTTTTTGGCCGATTTTCACCATCTCTGCCCGGCCGAAACGTGCTCGCATCTCGAAGAGCGCGTCGACCGCGAGGCGATCGTCCATTTATTCCGCGTGGCGTCGAGCCTTGACAGCATGGTGGTCGGCGAATCGCAAATTCTCGCCCAAGTCAAGGATGCCTACGAGGCGGCCGTCGCCAGCCAAACCGTGGGCACGTTGCTGCACGAGGCTTTTCAAGGCGCGATTCGGGCGGCGCGGCGCGTCGACGTGGAAACCGAAATCCACCGGCATCGCGTCAGCGTTCCCAGCGTGGCCGTGGCCGATTTCGCCGGAAACATCTTCGAGCGTTTCGACGACAAGAAGGTCCTGGTCGTCGGCGCCGGCGAAATGGCCGAGGAGACGCTGCGCTACCTCCGAAAGGAAGGCTCGCGCGACGTAGTCGTAATCAACCGGAGCCCCGAGCGCGCCGAGGCGCTTGCCCGGCGATGGGAGGGCGTGGCGATGGCCTGGGACCGGCTCGAGGCAGCCCTGGCCGCGGCCGACCTGGTCATTGGCGCGGCGGCGGCCAGCGAACCCGTCGTGAGCCTGGCCCAATTCGAGCGGGCCGAAAAGGCCCGGCAAAACCGGCCCTTGTTTCTGCTCGATCTGGGCGTGCCGCGAAATTTCGACCCGGCGATCGGCCAACGTCCCGACGTGTATCTCTATTCGATCGACGACCTCGAGGCTGCGTGTCTACAAAACCGGTTTGCGCGGGAAAAACAGCTTCCGGCCGCCGAACGCATCATTCAGCAGGAAACCGATCGATATTTCGCCGAAGCCCGCCACCGCCTGACCGGCCCGATCATCGCCAGCCTCAAACGCGGCTGGGAGGAGCCCAAGCGAGCCGAACTCGACCGGCTATTCAAGAAACTGCCTCAACTCGACGACCCGTCGCGCGACGCCATCGACCAGGCGTTCGACCGGCTTCTCAACAAACTGCTGCACCGCCCGATCGAATCGCTGCGCCACGAGGCGCGCCAAGGATTCCCCACGACCCTGGTCGAAGCCCTGGCCAAGCTGTTCCATCTGAAAGACTGAGTGCGTTGGATGGCGCCGTATTTG
>JAFGAY010000300.1 GCA_016933425.1 Pirellulales bacterium | reverse complement strand
CGTATTAGGTTGTTGTCGTGTCGGATTTGGACCATTACGACTATGATCTGCCCGACGATCTGATTGCGCAAGTTCCCGCGCGCCATCGGCCGGACGCCCGATTGCTGGTCGTGGACCGGCGCGATAAGTCGTTTCACCACCGCCACATACGCGATTTGCCCGATCTGCTCCATAGCGGCGATGCCCTGGTGTTGAACGATACCCGGGTGGTGCCTGCCCGACTAGTCGGCTACCGCACGTCGACCGGGGGGCATTGGGAAGGGTTGTTTGTCGATCAAAGCCCCGAGGGACTCTGGCGGATTTTGGGTAAGACGCGGGGAACGTTGAAAGCCGGCGAAACCATCACCCTGCAGGATCCGGATGGGCAGGACAACGTTCGATTGTTGCTTGGCACCAAGCTGCCCGACGGGATGTGGATTGCCCGGCCCGAGTCGGACGACGACGTCCTGACGTTGCTGGACCGCGTGGGCCGCGTGCCCTTGCCGCCGTATATTCGCAAGGGAGAGATGGTCGAGGCGGATCGCCGACGCTATCAAACGGTTTTTGCCAAGACGCCGGGCGCGGTGGCCGCTCCGACCGCCGGGCTCCATTTCACCGAGCCGCTGCTTCGCAAGCTCGCCGCCAGGGGAGTGATCCTCTGCCGGTTGACGCTGCACGTGGGCCTGGGCACGTTTCGCCCGATCACGGCCGAATCGCTCGATGCGCACCAAATGCACTCGGAGTGGGGATCGCTGGGCAGTCGCGCGGCCGAGCGAATCAACGCGGCCCGGGCTGCCGGAGGACGCATCGTGGCGGTGGGCACCACGTGCGTACGACTGCTGGAAACGGCCGCCGAGCCGAACGGCGCGCTGCGGGCGTTTTCGGGCCAAACCGATCTGTTCATTCGTCCGCCGTACCAATTTCGGGCCGTGGACGTTTTAATGACCAATTTCCACCTGCCGCGGACGACGCTCCTGGTGCTCGCACGAACCTTTGGCGGAGATGATCTGATTCGCCGCGCGTACGACGAGGCGATTCGGGAACAGTATCGTTTCTACAGCTACGGGGATGCGATGCTGATTGTGTGAAAGGACCTTGCAGCCGTTTGCCTTGGAGAAAAAAGAAAGATTTTGACCATGTCTGAAACGCCTGTCGAAAACGTGTTGGTGGTGCCAACCGAGTTGTTTCATCGTTTGGGCCATTTTCAAGGATTCACGCGGGACGTGGATCGGTATTTGCCCGAGTTGCTCGATCCGTCGCACGTCCGGTTTCGTCCCCGCAACCAGGTGGAGCAGGATCCGGGGCTGAAACAATTGATTCCTTACGTGATTTTTCTCCATCGCCACGGGGCGGGAGCGGAGTCGGTTTTTCAATACACGCGGGGCAAGGGGCAAGGCGAGGGGCGGCTCCACCATCTGCGGAGCGTGGGCGTCGGCGGGCACATTTCGTCCGACGACGTGAACGGCGGGAACGGAAACGACCCGTTTCAAGAAGGCATGCGCCGCGAGTTGGAAGAAGAAGTGGCCATTGAAACGCCCTACCAAGCGCGTTGCGTGGGCCTGTTGAACGACGATAGCAACCCGGTCGGCCGGGTCCACCTGGGGCTGGTCCACCTGTTCGAGGTCGAACAACCGGCCGTCCACTCGCGCGAAGTCGACATCATCGAAAGCGGTTTTCGGCCGATCGATCAGATCATGGCCGAGTTGGACCAGTTCGAGACGTGGTCGCAGATAACCATGCGGGCGTTGTTTTCGTCGGCGGTGCGGTGATTTTTTAGTACCACGAAAAGCACGAAAGACACGAAGAAGCGCCGTAGGCCGGGTCGTGACCCGGCAGTGATATTCGGGTCGCTGGATTGCAACCCGGTCTACGGAAATCTGGGAATGGGTCAGGCACAGCCTGACCTACCTTCTTCGTGCCCTTCGTGTTCTTCGTGGTGAATAAAGAACCTACGCGTACCTCGCCATGATCGCGTCCATCAGGCGCGGCGAGAGGCGGTTGAGCCAGCAGAAGACTTTTCCCCAGCGATAGGGGATGATGGCGTGGCGGCCGCGGCGGATGGCGCGAATCGTGGCCGCGGCGACGGCCTCGGGCGTAACGGCTTTGTGCTCGGGCCAGGAGGGCTCGCCGGTTTTTTCCAGGACCACGTCGAAAAACTCCGTGTCGGTCGTGCCGGGATTGACCACGAGCACGTCGATCCGCCGCCGGACTAGTTCGGTCCGCAAGGCCTCGCTGAAACCCTGGATGGCGAATTTGCTGGCCGAGTATTCGCTGCTGTAGGGCGTCGCTCGCAGGCCAAGTATCGAGCTGACGTTAACGATAATCGGCTGGGTGCCGCTGGCCAGAATGGGCAAGGCCAGCCGGATCAGCTCGACCGGGGCGAAAAAATTCACTTCCATCACGCGGCGGAGCCGGTCTGGGTCGGCCTCCTCGAAACGGCCCATCGCGCCGACGCCCGCGTTATTGACCAGGATGTCGAGCCCGTTAAAACGTTCGACGGCCGTGTCGACAAGCCGCTTTCGGACGACCGGATCGGTCACGTCGCCGGCGACCGTGGCGAGGGAACCGCCGGCCGATTCTAGGTCGGCACGCAACGCATCAAGCCGGTCGGCGCGCCGGGCACAAGCGACCACCGAGGCGCCCTGCCGGACCAGTTCGACCGCCAGCGCCCGGCCGATCCCGCTGGACGCCCCGGTTACAATGGCCCGAGAGCCGGATATTTCGTGTTTGGCCATGGACGAATGATCCCTTTCACGCGAACGGACGGCTCGGTCCGTAACAGCGCCGTCTCACGAACTACGAACTACGAGCTACGGACTACCAGCTTGGTCGTGTCGTTCGATCCGCACGTCCTCGCCGTGGACGGCGCCAAGGTAGCGTTGGGCGAGTCGGCAATGGACCGTCACGCGGCCGTCTTGGTAGTGCTTGGCGAAAATCTCGCCATGGGCCGCAAGATAGGCCATGAGCCGGCCGTTGTCCACCCCCATCTCGACGTCGAGTTCATGGAATCCGCGACTGAGTGCCCGGCTCACGGCGTCGGTCAGTTCGCCCAGGCCGCGGCCCGAAGCGGCGCTGATCGACACGGCGTTAGGGTACCGCGTCAAGAGAGCGTCGAGCCGGGCCCGATCGGGTAAAAGATCGATTTTGTTGAGCACGAGGATCGTGTTCTTCTGGTCGATGCCGATTTCCTCGAGCACGCCGAAAGTGGCGGCGATCTGGTCATAAACGTCCGGGTTGGCGGCGTCGGCCACGTGGAGCAAGAGGTCGGTCTGCCGCGCTTCTTCCAAGGTGGCCTTGAAACTTTCGACCAGATGGTGGGGTAGGTCGCGGATGAAACCGACCGTGTCGCTCAAGAGGACCGGTCCCCAGCCGGGCAATTGCCAGCGCCGGGTCCGCGTGTCGAGGGTGGCGAACAGGGCATTCTGTACGAAAACGTCGGCGCCGGTCAGCACGTTCAAAAGCGTGCTCTTGCCGGCGTTGGTGTAGCCTACCAGGGAAACCGTCATGCGGTCGTGGCGGGCGGCGACTTCGCGTTGTTTGCGACGCTCGATGGCGTGAAGCTCGCGGCGGAGGTCGGCGATGCGCTTGGCGGCCAGCCGGCGGTCGACCTCGAGCTGCTTTTCGCCCGGCCCGCGAAGCCCCACGCCGCCTTGAGCCTGACGCGACAGGTGGGTCCACATTCGCTTGAGCCGCGGCATGGCGTATTCCAACTGGGCCAATTCGACGGCGAGCCGCGCCTGGTGGGTTTGGGCCCGATGGGCAAAAATGTCGAGAATCAACTCGGTCCGATCGAGCACCTTGACGCCGGTGGTTTTTTCGAGATTTCGGGTCTGGCCCGGACTGAGGTCGTTGTCGAATATGATCAGGTCGGCCTCGACGGCCTCGACCAGGAGACGCAACTCCTCGACCTTGCCGCTGCCCAGGTAGGTCGAGGCAAGCGGTTGATGGCGGCGCTGGACAAGCGAGCCGGCCACGACGACGCCGGCCGTTTCGGCCAGACCGGCCAGTTCGGCCAGCGGATCCTCGCCGTAGGTCCGCCCCGGGAGGAGCACGCCAACCAGAACGGCGGTTTCCGTGGTTACGGTTTCAGTGCGGCTAAGTTCTTTCACGAATTATGGCAAGATTGGAAGTTATGGTTTGGGAACCGCAAACGGCATGGTCTGATACCCGGTTCACATCATATCGCCGGCGAACAGATGGCAATAGCTTTCATAGCGGCGCTCGTCGAGCCGGCCGTCGGCGACGGCGTCCTTGACGGCGCATTGCTGCTCGTGGGTATGGGTGCAATTGGGGTAGCGGCAGAAATTAACGTAGGGGCGCAGGTCGCGGAAAAAACCGGCCACTTCCTCGGGAATGACGTCCCAGAGTTCAAATTGGCGTATTCCAGGCGTGTCGACGACCCAGCCGCCGAAGTCCAGGGCGATCAGCCGGGCGTTGGTTGTCGTGTGGCGGCCTTTTTGCGTTTCGGCGCTGACCGTCGAGACCCGAAGCGCCAGCGACGGATCGATCTGATTGAGCAGCGACGACTTGCCGACTCCGCTTTGGCCGGCGACGACACTTTCGCGGTTGGCGAGTCGCCGGCGCAGGGCGTCGATGCCAAAGCCCGTCTTGGCGCTGACCAAAAGGACTTCGTAGCCCATCTGGCTGTAGACGCCGATCAGGGGCGCGAGGCCGGCCGGATCAATAAGGTCGATTTTGTTGATGCAAATGACCGGGCGGATGCCGCTTTTTTCAGCCGTTATCAACAGACGATCGATCAGGTGGGGCTTGATCCGTGGTTCGGCCGTGCTGGTGACGATGAGCGCCTGGTCGACGTTGGTGACCAAAACGTGCTGGCGCCCCCGGCTTGTACGGCACAAACTGCCGTGGCGAGGCTCGACGCGCTCGATGAGCCCTTCGCGAGTCTGACTGTCGGTGCTTTCGATCGGGCGGAAGAAAACCCGATCGCCGACGGCGACGACGTGGCGTTGGTCGGTCGAAAGGGTTTTGAGCAACCGGCGCGTGGCGCAGCGATACAGCGCGCCGTCGTCGGCCTGAACAACGCTGGCGAGGCCTTGGATGCAGACGACGCGGCCCGGACGGCACGTTTCAAGATCGACGTCGAGGCGGATTCCCAGGCCCGGCTGATCGGTGTCTTCGTCGGGGGCGCCCCGGACGGTTCGCTGTCGGGTGAGTTCGCCCTTGCCGCTGATGCGTTCGGCCTGGAGCGTTTCCTCTTGGTCGGGGCCGTCCTGTTGGAATTTGCGAGTCCAGTCGGTTCGGCGAGTGCGAGCCGAGCGGTTCTTGATAAAACGAGCTCGCAATTGTCGCTTCTTTTTTTTCCCCATGCAGCCGGACGAATCTCCGTCAGGTGGGACGGTTCCGGGAACGCAAATCGTCGGAACCGTCGTCGGTAATATCGAAGCGAATCTGCCCGTCGTGACGCGGTTTGGGACGGGCCGGTTGCGCCGGACGAACTTCCTTCTTGAGTCCGGCCCGATCGAGCAACGACCGAGTGAAGATTTCGGCCTCGGCCTGGTCGGGCGGGGGTGGACCGACGGCGCCGAGTTCCACCGGCGAATAGTGAACCTCGTACGCATGGCGTGCGACCGCCAGGACGTCGCCCGGGTCGAGCCGCTTTTCCATGACTCGAAGCCCGTTGACCTTCACTCCGTTGCGGCTATTCTTGTCGCGCACGAACCAGTATCCGCCACTGACGAACAGTTGACAATGGTGGGCTGAGACGTTGGAAAATCGGAGGACGATGTCGCAGCTCTCGCGCCGGCCGACGAGGAGGTCCTTTTTTAGGAGCGGGATGGGGTCGCCGCCGCCCTGCGGAATCAGTTGCCCGAACATGCACGCAATCTCTTGTGAACGAACCGAAAGCACCCTAGGATGATGTTTTATACAATTCCCCCATTCTAGACCGGTATGCATTCTTCGTCAACCAATATGGATCCCCATGGGGCGGCGCCTTTCTGGCGTGCCCGGGGCGAACGGTACTATCGGATGGGGAGCTTCTACCAGTTCGTTTTCGGCTGCCGGGTTTGGAAGGTGAGCGTCGACGCGGGGTTCGGTTGCCCTAACCGGGACGGGACACCGGGTGCCGGGGGCTGCCGGTTCTGCAACCCCGCGTCGTTCAGCCCCAGCCGGCGTCTTGCACCGGCCTCGATCGGCGAGCAAATTCGCCAGGGCGCCCAGCGGCTGGCCGCCCGCCACGGCGCCGAGCGGTTTCTGGCGTATTTTCAGCCGGGCACGAATACGCATGGGCCGGCCGAGCGGCTTCGGGCAGCCTATGAAGAGGCTCTGGCCTGCCCGGGAATCGTTGGGTTGGTCGTCGGCACGCGACCCGACTGCGTGGGCGACGAGGTGCTCGACATGC
The DNA here is from genome assembly GCA_016933425.1 of Pirellulales bacterium. Taxonomy (GTDB): domain Bacteria; phylum Planctomycetota; class Planctomycetia; order Pirellulales; family Thermoguttaceae; genus UBA11386. Next base: position 523 of record JAFGAY010000300.1, on the reverse strand, counting down.
TGGCCGAACTGGCCGGGCGAACCTGGGTGTCGATCGAGTTGGGCATTCAGTCGTCGCACGACCGGTCGCTCGAATGGCTCGGCCGGGGCCATGATCATCGCGCGTCGACCGACGCGGTTGCCCGGACCAAGCGGCGAGGACTCCACGTCGGGGCCCATGTGATTCTGGGCTTGCCGAGCGAGACGATCGACGACATGACCGCGACCGCCGACGAGCTGTCGCGAATGGGAATCGACTCGGTCAAGCTGCACAACCTCTATGTGGCCCGCGACACGCGGCTGGCCGAGGATTACGCCGCGGGACAAGTGTTCCTTCCTTCTCGGGAGGAATACGTGGACTACGTCGTCGGCTTTCTCGAACACCTTTCCGTGCATTGCACCATCGACCGACTCAGCGCGGACGCGCCGCCGGAATACCTGGTTGCGCCCGACTGGTGCCGCGATAAAAGCGGCGTGCGACGAGCGATAGAAAGGGAGCTTGAGAGGCGGGATGCTTGGCAGGGGAAGAGTGAAGAGTAAAGAGT
>JAFGAY010000299.1 GCA_016933425.1 Pirellulales bacterium | reverse complement strand
GTTGCCAATTACACCACGGGGTATTGTGCCATTCTGCGCTGACTTCGGAACGGTCGCGCCGACAACGGCGCTTCTCAAGAGCGCCGCTACAGAATGGCAATTGTCCCAGTATATCGCTCCGCAAGTTAATTTCAACTGGGCACATCTCCGCAAGCTGTCTTTCAATCTCACGGCCTCATCGGCACTTCAATTCCCGGGACAGCAAACCCCGCATGTGACTTATAGTACGTGGACTAATAATCCACGTTCGGGCTAGTTTCTTGGCATGAGTCCTCGTGCAAATATCCTCGAACCGTTTGGAAACCGCGTCCGGCAATTGCGGAAGGCTCGTGGTTTTTCCTGAGAAGCCTTCACGGACGAGTGTGGTCAGGATCGAACTTACATCAGCGGAATCGAACGTGGCAAACGCAATGTGGCACTCCGCAATATCGAGGCAATAGCGAACACGCCGACAGTCTCGATTTCCGAGTCGACGGACGGGTTGTAGCGCCAGCACAACCAGAGAAAGCTACAGAATGGCAAGCAACGCAGTAAGGACCATTTCGTCGTCAGGGCTGACAATTGATGATTCGCTCGAAATGCGTCCGGAGCTGTATATAGCGACTGGCAATATGGAACAGATTCTGAACCGGGCACTTGTTGCAGAATCAGATGAAAAGATTCACGGCGTGTGGCCGAAATCAAAGGAGACTTGAGCGCCGTCGCCTGAATCGCATTCGATTCGACCACCTCTATGTTTTGCGCGTCTCCGCGTCTCCGCGGTGAGAAAAACCGGCGTACTAGAGCATGACGTCGCGGAAGGTGTCCTCGAGGGCGGCGAGGCCCTTGGCGCCTTGCTTGGCGTTGACGGCCACGCTGATGCAAACTTCGCTCGTGTTGATCATTTCGACGTTGATGCCCGCGGCGCCGAGCGACTCGAACATCTGGCCGGCGACCTGCGTGTGGCTGCGCAAGCCGATGCCATAGACCGACAGGAGGGCGATTTGGGGGCAGTTTGATAGGGGTTTGCAGCCGAATCGTTCGGAAATGCGCCGGGCCGTGGCGATGGCTTCATCGAAGTTTTCCCGGGGGAATGTGAAACTCAGGTCGGCCGTTCCCTCGTCCGAGTAGCTTTGAACGATCACATCGACGTTAATTCCCGAGGAGGCGATGTCGTCGAACATGTCGGCGGCCAGTCCCGGTACGTTGGGAACCCCGTGGATGGTCGCTCGGGCCTGGGATTCGTCGAGGGTGATTCCCTCGATGACAAGACCTTCCATGCCTTGCATTTTGGAGACGATGACGGCGCCGTTGTTCGATGGTCGGGCAGGGCGAGCCGTACCGGGGGCGCGCGGCGGCCTGGCCGTGGCCGCGAGGGTCGACGCGGCCGGTTCGCGTTCGAGTTCAAACGCCTTGTGGACGCATTGCAACGCTTCGACGGCGCTTTCGCGCGCCACGAGCAACGAGATTTTGATGTGGCTGGTCGAAATCATGAGGATATTGATGCCCGCCTCGGCCATGGCGCGAAACATGCGGTTGGCCACGCCGGCTTGTTCGGCCATGGGCAGGCCGACGACCGAGACGCACGACACGTCGTCGTCGTGATTGAAGGCCAGCACTCCCAGTTCCGCGGCGGCTTCCTCGACGGCCTTCAGAGCCATCGCCAGATCGTCGCGAAAAACGGTCAGCGAGATGTCCGCGAGTCCGTCCTCGCCCACGTTTTGCACGATCATGTCCATGGCGACGTTTTTGGCGGCGATTGCGGAAATAAGCGTCAGGGCGGCGCCCGGCCGGTCGGGTACGCCCGTCAAGGTGATTCGGGCCTGGTCCTTGACCAGCGCGGCGCCGCACACGGCGCGATGGAGTGATTCGGGATCGGCGACGATCATCGTGCCGGGCGCCTCGCTCAGGCTGTTGCGGACGTAGATGGGCACGGAAAATTTCTTGGCAAATTCGATCGACCGGTTGTGCATCACGCCGGCGCCGGCGCTGGCCAGTTCGAGCATTTCGTCGTAGCTGATCTGGCTGAGCCGTCGGGCCTCGGCCAGGAGCTTGGGATCGGTCGTGTAGACCCCATCGACGTCGGTGTAGATCTCGCAACGGTCGGCGCCGAGCACGGCGGCCAGAGCGACGGCCGTCGTGTCGCTGCCGCCTCGGCCGAGCGTCGTGATCTCGGATCGTTCGTTCACTCCCTGAAAACCGGCCGCGATGACGATCTTGCCTTGGGCCAGCGCTTCCGTGATTCGAGTGGTCGAAATGGACCGAATTCTCGCCTTGGTGTGCGAGTCGTCGGTGACGATGCCCAATTGGGCCCCTGTCATACTCACCGCTTGGTAGCCGAGCGAATCAATCGCCATGGCCATCAGGGCGACGCTTACCTGTTCGCCGGTGGCCAGCAGCATGTCCATTTCGCGGGCCGGCGGCCGGTCGTGGATGTCGTGGGCCAATTGGATCAGGCGGTCCGTGTTTTTGCCCATCGCACTGACGACCACGACGACCTGATTGCCTTCGAGCTGCGCGCGGATCGCCTTGCGCGCGGCGGCCAAAATCAGTCCGCGGTCGGCGACGCTCGTTCCGCCGAATTTCTGAACGACAATGGACATAGGATTCACTGCGGGGTCTAAGGATCAATAGCGAGATGGAAACCGCCCAGGTTGACCGATGGCGCGCGTATGCGCAGCCGGTTAGTGTTTTCCGCCGGGCCCCCGGTCGTCAAGCCCCCTCGCCCAAGAAAAAAGACATGAGCCGCCAACCTTCGTCCCAAACCAGCGACGCCTGGTTCGACGTTCGCTCATCGTAGGAGGTTGCCGCGTCGGGCTGGATGCCCTGGCCGGCCATGGCCAGCGGGACCGAACCGTGGGCATGGGTTTTCGTCCGCACGGGGGTGGGGTGGTCGGGAGTTACGAGGATTCGGTAGTCGCCAAGGGACCGTAGCGCCTCGTGGATCGGGCCGACGATGTGGCGATCGATCGCTTCGAGCGAGGCGACCTTGGCGGCGACGTCTCCCTCGTGCGACGCTTCGTCGGGGGCCTCGACGTGAACGGCAACCAGGTCGACCTCGGCCAGCGCCTCGCACGCCGCACGGCCCTTGGCCGCGTAGTCCGTGTCGGTGTAGCCCGTGGCGCCGGGCACATCGATCCGCCGCCATTCCATCAGAGCCGCCAGGCCGCGGAGCAGGTCGACGGCCGTAATCATGGCGCCCTGCTTGGCGTGCAGTTGGGCGAAGGTTTCCATCCTGGGGGTTTGCCCTTGGCCCCAAAGCCAGGCGCTCGTGGCCGCCGGTTTGCCCGCCGCGCGACGCGCGACATTGACCGGATGGTCGGCAAAAATGGTCATGCTCCGCTCCATCAACTCGGCCAGCAGGTCGCTTCCGGGTCCTCGCGGGTAGTCGTCGATCACGGGTTTATCGGTCAGGTCGTGGGGCGGGGTGGTTCTCGTGTCGACCGAAAAGGGCGCCGGCCGGCCGGGTGCGGCCCGGACGACAAGCAAGTTGCGATAGCTCACGCCGGGATGGAATTCCAGCAGGTCGGAGCCCAACGCCTCTTGGGCGGCGGCGATCAGGGCGGCGGCTTCGTCGTTCGAGATGTGCCCGGCGGTGAAGCTCTTCATGCACTGATTTTCGATCGTGACCAGATTGCATCGGATGGCCCAATCGTCGGGCCCGAGTCGGATTCCCTGGGCAACGGCCTCCAACGGGGCGCGGCCCGTGTAGTATTTGACCGGATCGTAGCCGAACAGCCCCAGATTGGCCACGTCGGAGCCCGGGGGCAGCGAGGGAGGCACGAAGGTCGCGCGGCCAACGATGCCTTCGGCGGCGACGGCGTCGATGGCGGGCAGGCAGGCCGCTTCGAGCGGAGTCTTTCCGTCCAACGATTCTTGAGGTTCGTCGGCACAGCCGTCGGGGATGATGATGGCGTATTTCAAGGTAGGGATTAGGGATTAGGGATTAGGGATGGGGGGGCAAGTTGGTGATTCGGTCTATGCGTCGGCCACGCGGCAGCGGACGATTTCGGGATGCACAAACGGCAGGGTTTCCATTTGTTGGACGGCGGCGGCAATCCGTCCTTCGGTGGTCTGACCGGTCAGGAAGACGATGCCCGCCAGATTCTGACTATCCTCGTCGTCGTACTGCGTGAGCGAATCGACCGGCGTTTGGTGTTCGGCCAGGACGCGCGACAGTTGGGCGGCCGCATCCAGCTCCTTCTGGACATTGACGCGGAGGTAGAACCGGCCGGCGATGGTCGCCGGATCGCGGACCGTCGCCGGCTCGCGCGACGGCGTCGACCAAAGCTCCAGCGCGGCCTGGGTAATGGCCGTCCGTCCGGCGATCGTGTCGATCACGTCGGCCACGACGGCCGAGGCCGTAGGGTTCTGGCCGGCGCCGTATCCTTGAAGGAAAATCGGGCCGGCCATGTCGCCGACGATGCTCACCGCGTTGAATGCTCCTTGCACGTCGGCCAGGGGCGCGTCCTCGGGAACCAACGTGGGGCCGACGCTCAGTTCGATTCCTTCGGGGCTTCGCCGGGCGGCCGCGATCAGCCGGATTCGATGGCCCGTCATTTCGGCGCACAACAGATCGCTCAGCCCGATGGAGTCGATTCCCGCCCGTGGGATGTCGCGCCAATCGACCGTGGCTCCAAAAGCCATTTGAGCCAGAATGGCCAGCTTTTGGGTGGCGTCGGCGCCGTTAACGTCGAGCGTGGGGTCGGCCTCGGCGTAGCCGAGTCGTTGGGCCTCGGCCAACACGTCGGCGTAGTCGAGCCCATATTGTTCCATGTGGGTCAGAATAAAGTTACACGTTCCGTTGAGAATGGCTTCGATCGACTCGATCCGATTGGCCGTCAGGCTCTGGCCGATCGTGGCGATGACCGGCAACCCGCCGGCCACGGCGGCCTCGAACGCAATCGTGCGACCGACTCGCCGTGCCCGCTCGAACAGCTCCGGCCCATGCGTGGCCACCAAGGCCTTGTTGGCGGTGACGACGTTTTTGCCGGCGTCGAGCGCGCGCAGCACGACCTCGCGCGCCACGCCGGTGCCGCCAATCAACTCGATCACGACCCGAACGTCCGGATCGCCCAACGCCCGATCCAGGTCGTTCGAGAGCAAGCCCTCGGGTAGCGTAACGTTGCGAGGCCGCTTCAGATCGGGATCGACGACATGGGCCAATTCGATGGGAATTCCGGCGGCTCGGGCCAGCCGAGGGCCCTCGGCGAGCAAAAGCCGGGCAACGCCCGAACCGATCGTTCCGAAACCGACCAAGGCGACTTTGGTTTTGTTGGAAATGGACTTTGTACTCACGACAACTCCCTGGTGGTTTTATACCACCCTGCGGACTGGACTATCAGACCGCCCGTGAAAGGGTAACACATACCCGGCTTGCGGCAAGGCCCCCCGATTAAGCGTTGAATGGAATCGAGGGTTATCGAACGTTTTATTGCCGCGTGGGCGGTAGGACCCGTTTCAGCCAATCACCAACACCGCCGGCCGGCTTCGCTTCCTCGCCTTCTTGGGGAGCGTTTGGGGTGGTCTCAGGTTCGGGGGGCGAGGGTACTTTTTCCGTCGCCGGAGGGGTTTCCGGCTCGGCGGCCAATGGCTGCTCGGGCATTTGCATCAGGACTTCGACGTGGGCCGAGAGGTCCTGGTGGGTCATCGTCATTTCGGCCTCCAGGCCGCGAAACCAACTCATCGGCGGGGCCGTGTAGCCCGGCGGAACGCGACCGACCAACGGACCGTCGCTTTCCTCTTCCAACGCGGTCGACGTCCAATAGCCCGAACCGTCGGGCCGGTCGCGATAGACATATTGCCCCCCCAGCGGACACACGAGTCGGGCGTCCAGCAGCAACTCGGCCACGCCCTTGGCGTCGGGTCCCGGAACGTGCAACTGATGGTTCATGGCATGCAGCAGGCGGAGATTGCCTTGCGTCGTGCCCCGGGTGCGAAGGTAGCTCATCGATGCAAGCGTCGGGGTGAGTTGCGCCTGGGAGACGTCGCCGACGTGGAGGCGAATCTGGGCGGGCCGCTCGGCCTCGATGAAACGCAACTGGGGAGAGACCTCGGCCAGCACGTGCGGCTGGAACGAGAAAACGGTGAATTTTTCACTTCGATGACGCCACAAACGATCGGGCGAGCCGGCCAGGCCGAACGACTCGGACGGGGCGCCGACGGCCCGATCCAACAAACTCAAAAAACCCAGTTGGCCGGTCGTGCCAAGATAACCGGTCATCAAATTGCGCAACGTGCCCAGCAGACCAACGCGCTGCTCGCCGATTGCGCCGGGCAGTCCGACGTCGCGGACGCCGCCGAAGAGCCGCTGGTTGGTCAATTGGATCTCGAACGCCGCCAGGTCGCCGGGAATCGGCGCCAGACGATCGTGATCGGCCGGGCCGAGCCACTTGGAAAGCCGGTCGAAGTGCTGTCTGGCGAACGGATTGGCCTGGACGTCGAGCACGACCCGTTCAACGTGGTCTTCCAAAGCGTGGCGTTTGACGCCGACGATCATCGGGTCGAGCCGTCCCCACTTAGCGCGATAGAACTCAACGAATTTTCGATAGGCGGACGCTTCGGCCGGCGCGACGGCCTTGGGGGACGCGTCGGGAACCGGCAAGAAGAATCCCCGACGGCCGCGGAGACTATCGACCGCCTCGCCGTTGACGAGAACGGTCCGGCTGCCGTCGGCGCGGGGACCGAATTCCGGCGGCAAGAAACCGCCGGCGACCAACTCGTCGATCGTGTCGCCCGGCTTGCCCTCGGTCGCCGAGACAAGACTCGCCATTTCGGCCAGCTCGACGTCGGCCGCGGCCTGCAAACGGCGGTAAATTTCGATCCAGTATTGCGGGCCGGCCATGTTGCGGAACATGGCGTCGGACAGATAGACGAACACGGTGTCGTCGCGCGACAGGGGCATCACGCTTCGCGCGTGGCGAAATTCGGCCGATCGACCCAGCGACGCCGCGCCGTCGGCCGTTTCAAGAAACCGGCGGACGAGCGTTTCCGAGGTGGTGATGAAAACGTAGTCGCCGTCGGCCGCGTAATACGAGCGGACCGATCCGTCGGGCGAGGCAATGAGCGAGACGTCGTGGCCATCGATCTTGAATTTCTTTTCAGTCGCGCCGCCGGCGGCGAGCCGCTCGGTCCGCTGGCGGTTAATGTCGTTTTCCAGCAGAAACCGGTTGCGAGCCTCGAAAAGAATCCCGTAAGCGGCCCCTTCACGGAAAAACATGTCCGTGCCGACGATGGCCACGTCGGAGATGATCGTCGGACCAAGCAGCCGGCCCAGCGCGGTTTGCTTCAAGAGCAGTTGTTGTTCCATGCGCCGCGCCTGGCCCCGGTCGAGACCCCGCAGCGCAACCAGATTGCTCAGGTCGCCGCCCCAGGTTTTAAGCGTATCCTGGAGCCAGAGAAAATTGCCGAACGTGCCAAAGCGAACGTACAAGCACTCGACCGGCACACGCATCGCGATCGACTCGATCTTGACGTCGGCCGGCGGCTCGGGAAGTTCGAGCGGCGGCCAGTCGGGTGGATCGGGCAAGGGCTCCGTGGCGCCGGCCGTCGACGGCACTTGACCGAGCATCCGGTCGCGGGCAATCGCCAGGCGGACTTTTTCGGTGCCGAGGAAGAAGCCAAGCTGACCTTCAAGCTGGTCTTGCCACGAGGCGTCGTCGCCCGGATTGCCCAGCGGCAACTGCAACCGCCGCGCAAGCATCGCGCGGAGATAGTTGCGCACTATCGGCGGATAATCGCCCGACGAACGCAATAACCCGCCGGACTCGGCCGTGTATTGGCGCCACCAGGCGGCCATCAGCCGGGCGTGGGCCGCCGGATCGAAGCGTGTCCGCAGGACAAATTCGTAAGGCGTTCGGCCTTGGAGCGTGACCGTCAAGGGATCGTTGCCGCGAAAAAGGAAATAGACGGTTGTCGCGGCCGGCTGATCGAGCAGACCGCGGATGATTCCCCCGGCCTGACGCCGGACCGGACCGCCGCGTATCCAAGGGGCGTCGAGCACAAGCTCCTTGACCAACGTCGTGTCGGGCGGCGTTTGGATCGTCGGGTAGAAAACTCGCCCGTCGGGCGACGAAACCGAGAGTCCCTCGACTCCCAGGGTCTCGGGCATGAATTCGGCCGACGGAGTCACGCGGATGCAGCCGACGCCGAAGGGCTCGCCGGCGACGGCCTCGACCGTCATGGCCCGGGCCGGGATGGTCAAAAAAAACAAAATGGCTGCCGCCAGGAGGCTGATCGACGCGGCGGTTTTTGATGTCGCATGAATCGCGCGCGTCATGGTGGGAATACTTCTTCCAATAATCCAAACAGTGTGGGTCATGGGCTCTTTTCCTCGTTCCAACTCGGGCCGCGAAGGTCGGCGTGGGCACAACAACGGACGTTGCGTATTGCGGGGGCTACCCACGCGAGTATACCGTTTGGGCCGCGCCGATGTGAGCCCGGTTGAAATATGTGAGCCCGGTTGAAATAAGGAGCCGGTCCTGTTTTTCGTGCGGGGGACCCGCCATTGGGGGCGATGGTTCCGCCCGGCCCGCGCCTTCCCAAGGGGCAACTTGAAGCGATATGATGGTACGGTGTCCTGGATTTGCCCTGCCGGCACGGCGAGTCAGCCATGGCCCCGTCGCCCATCCAAACCGCGACCGTGAGGGAGCGGCCTTTCAACAAATCATCTCTTATGCCCACCAAAACCAATACGCCGTTGCGACAATTTGTCGATTGGATCGAAGCCGACGATGCCCACGCGGCGCACCACGTGAATTTGCTGCGCGAGACCGAACGGGCGCTAGTCGGCGGGGTTGAACTGCCGGCGGAGGACCGCTCCGCGCTCGCCGAGCGTCTCGAACGCTGGCGCTACTTGTGGCTTTCCGAGCGAGCCGGCCGGCTTGCGGACCAGGATCGTGGTCTGGTCGACGCGATTGATCTGGCGGCCAACCGACTGGCCGGTCGCCCGGCGCGTCCTGCCCGCGCGCCGCGACTCGCTGTCCATCCGTTTGACGAATTCATGAGAAGCGCAAGATGGAAAGGCGATGCGCCAGGTTCCATGACGCAAGACGACGCGCGCCGGTGGCTCGATCCGGCGGCGCCGCTGGACGAACTCGTCGACCGGGCCGCGCGGACGACCGGCGACCACTTCGGCGCGATTGGCGGCGCCGTGAGACGGCGCATGTTGCTTTACGCGCCACTTTACTTGTCGAGCTTTTGCGTCAACCAGTGCGTTTATTGCGGGTTTCGGTTCGATCAGCCGATCGAACGAAAGCACCTGAGCGTCGACGAGGCGGTCGCCGAGGCCCACATTCTCCGGCGACGCGGCTTCCGCCACGTGCTCTTGGTGGCCGGCGATTTTCCGCGGCTGGCGCGGACCGGGTATTTCGCCGAGATCATCACGCGGCTTCGCGCAATGGGCATCTGCCCAGCGATTGAAATTGCTCCCCAGAGTACGCGATCGTATGGCGAAATGGTGGCGGCCGGTTTGTGCGGCGTGACGCTCTACCAGGAGACCTACGAGGAGGACCTCTATCGGCGTTATCATCCGAGCGGATCGAAGGCGTCGTTCGATTGGCGGCTCGAGGGGCTGGAACGGGCGGCCGAGGCGGGTGTGGTTCGGCTGGGGTTGGGAGTGCTGCTCGGGCTGGCCGATCCGCGCAACGACGTGCTCGCCATGATGCGCCATGCCCTGTATTTAGCCGAGCGTTTCCCGGACAGGGCGTTGGCCTTTAGTCTGCCGCGTATCCACGAGGCGCCGAGCGATTTTTGCCCGCCTTATAAGGTCGACGACGACCTGTTCGTGCGGCTTTATTGCGTGCTGCGATTGACGTTTCCAACGGCAAACCTGGTGCTGTCGACGCGCGAAAAGCCGGCCCTGCGCGAGCGGCTATCGAAGATCTGCATCACGCAACTCAGCGCGGGAAGTTGCACCGCCCCCGGCGGCTACGGCCACGAGCCCACCGACGGTCAGTTTCCGGTTCACGACCGGCGCAGCGTCGACGAAGTGGTCGACCGGCTCAAACGGGACGGCTTTCGACCGATCTGGACGTTTGACGAGTTTGATCGAAAGTAGACTCGCGGTTGGGTAGGAGCCCGGTAGGCCGGGTCGCGACCCGGCGCCGAAAATCCCAAGCTGCGCGCTTAAAAATCTCGCGCGGAGGCGCAGAGGCGCGGAGCTTGGAGATTG
>JAFGAY010000298.1 GCA_016933425.1 Pirellulales bacterium | reverse complement strand
GGCGGCGCATCGGCTGCGTCGAAATCGAATCGCAACTGACCGCCCGGCTCGACCAACCCGTCGCCTTGACGCAACAGTATCTGCTTTCCCTCGATGATGACCGACAATTGGGCCAGGGGCCGCTCAATGCCGGGCAAAAAACCTCGCAGGGCCTCCAGTTTCCGCTCGATCGCGCGGGGCGAAACGCCGGCGGCGAGCAATTCGGCCAACCGCCGGGCCGTGGCAACCTCGCGAAAATCGAAGTAAGGCAAATGGTGAACCTCGCGCATCGGACGGATCAGACCACGACGGCGCCACCGCCGAACAACGGCCACGGAAACGCCCAACAGTTCGGCCAACATGGCGGGCGTGTAAAGATGCTGGATCCGCGGATCGTCCTCGACCAGGCCAAGTTGCTGCCAGAGCTCCGTTTCACCCAATAATTTAATTTTCCCACGGCGAACCCGCTGATAGGTCTGCGGATCAAGGCCGTCCTCGAGTTCGCTTTCGTCGACCAACGCCAGGCCTTGCTCGCCGACGACGATCCACTCGACGTCCGGGTGGGGTCGCTCGCTTACCACGGCCCCTCGGTCGCGCAACAGCCTGGTCAACTCGCGCTTGGCCATGCCGGCGAACCGGCCGACCAGCGCCACGCGCTTGCCCCGCAGCGGTTCGGAATCGTCGGCGGTGGAAGGCGACTCGGTGGACATCGCTGTGAGAGATAGAGAGTAGGAATTAGTGCTAGAGCGCTAGGTTGAACATTTTTTATCACGAAAACACGAAAAAACGAAATCGCGAAAAGGAAGAAGTTATTGGAAAACTGTCTATCTTTCGGCCTTTCGTACTTTCGTGTTTTCGTGATAAAAAAGACTTGGCGACAAATACTCCGCAACTACTGGTTTCTTTTGTGGTTGTGATTGTTGGTTGCCCACACCTAGCGCCGTAGTATTAGAGGGCTACAACCAATAAGAATATCGGATTAGCCGGGCGGATGCCACTGCCGGCCCCTCCAGCAATGGCGTTTCCGAGAAATTTGCTCCGCACTGCCGCGCGAACCGCCAGCAGCGTCCTCTTCAAAAAGACGCTTTTCGGACGTGCCGCGTCCAAAAACGGCGCTACCTAGAGTCGCCTCCGGACGGCTGCGACGTGTAGGGTGGATTCATTTCGAGATTCAAAGTCGACGGCGAATCGGTGGACGTCGCCCCGGAGCCGGCTTCGGTTGCCGACGGGGCTTCGGACGCCGATCCGTTCGACTCGGGCGGGGCCTTCGAGTTTTCCGCTTCCGACGACTTCCATCCCTCTTGCGCGGCCGAACCCGCGTCGTCCTGGAACGTCTTTTCCGGCGGGGCCAACGTCGGCCGCTGATCGGCGGGCGAGCCGGCGGCGGGCGTTTCGACGGGAACGGAAGGTCCGGCGGGCGCCGACGTTTCGATCGGCATGCCGCACGGATCCAAAGGAACCCGGCAACAAACCACGCGAGGCGTGTAGTGGGTGCACGTGACGGGAATCCGTTTCTCGACGCAGACGGGCACTTGAACGGTCTCTTGCACCGCTTCCATGCGGCAAACACGAACCGGAATCTGCTCGACGCGCTCTTCGTATTCCATGCGGCACGTCGTGACGGGAACCCGGCGAACCTGCTGCTCGGCAACCATGCGGCAAACCTGGACCGGCACTTGGCGTTCGACTCGCTCGGTGACGGGCCGAAGCACGGTGTAGGGCACGCGGCGAACCTGCTGCTCGGCGACCAGACGACACGTTTGCACGGGCACCTTGCGGCAGACCTGCTCGGTCTGATAGGTCATCGTCTCGACGGGAACTTGGCGCTGAACCTGCTGCGGCACCAGCGTCGTCACGGGAATTTGCTGGGCGACAAGATTCGGCTGCCAGACCCGTTGGACTTCATACCGGCTGGTGTCGACCGGCGTCCAATACAATCCGGCCCGCTGGTAGACGACCCGGCCGGTGACCGGATCGATGCCGCTGGCCGCTTCTTGCCAGCGGAGCCGCGTGCGCGTGGGGCCCGGCCGGAAAGCAGTCTGGGTTCCCCAGCAGCCTTGATCGACGTATTGCGTCTGATAGCTCGTGACCGGCTGCATGACCGTGTAGGTGTCGATGCGATAGGACGTCTGGCAGACGGGCCGCTGGACGGTGTACCACTCGTCGCGCTCGCTCGTTTCGACAACCTGGCGCCAAACCGTGTACTGTTCCTCGCGTTCGGCCGTTTCCTGAACGTAACGGACCCGATCGTAACTGCAATCGCGCATCTGAGTTTCCCAGACGGGCCGTTGGACCGTGCAGGTTTCCTCGCGATAGGCTGTTTCGGTGACGGGTCGGGCGACCGTGTAGCGATTCTCGCGCATCTGGGTTTCCCAAACGGGACGGTACGAGGTGACTTGCCGCGTCTCGTAGGCCGTCTCTTGAACCACGCGATATGCGGTCGTCTCGTGCTGATCGTAGACCGTTTGGTAAACCAGGCGATAGGTTTGCCCGTCGGCACACGACATACACGCGCTGGCGGGCGACCAGACTTGATAGACCTGAGCACGTGCCGCGCTGACCGCGGACAACCCGACCGTGAGGACGGCCATGGCGGCGACCCATCGACAAATTTGGGGCATTTGCATGTTGAGCATAACCTCGCCGGCTCGTGCGCCGGTCATGAAAAAACTCGTTGAAAAACCTCGTCCTCGGCCGGTCGAGACAAATGGCTCGCGCGGCGAGACGAACACAGCCATCTCCAAGGCAGTTTGGCTCATTTCTCAGCCGGACGCAAACGGCTTTTTTCGCGGCCGAACAAGGAATTCTACGCTAGTGCAAGCGGGACAAGGGCTTATAAACTTGGAAAAATCTTCAAGTTTCGCCTCGCGGCGACCGACGGCAAAATTTTCCTCCAACCCCCAAACTTTGCCAAGGAAACAACTTCCGGCGCAACTTTGCGCAATCGTTAGAGTCCGACGACCCGCTGAAAAGAACCGTAACCGGTCGGCCGTTTGAAGTTCGCGGCAAGTGGACGGTTGGCCGCAGCGCCCGCGCGGCATGAACTCGCGCTATCGGCAGTCGCCAAACCTTGTTCCACCGGGGCAAGCCCGGTGGGGCTCAAGGTTGCTTAAAAGAGTATTGAACTTGCGCGCTCACCGCCGGTGAAAATCCCGGATCAACTGCCACGCTTCCTCGGGCGAGTCGACGAAATGGAACAGGTCGAGGTCGTGGTCTTCGATGACGCCCTCGTCGGCCAGAAACTGAAAACCGATTATCCGTTCCCAGTACTTCCGTCCGAAAAGTATGATCGGGATATTTTGCATCCGGCCCGTCTGGCGAAGCGTCAGGGCGTCGAACATTTCGTCGATGGTGCCGAATCCGCCGGGAAAGATCACTAGCGCCTTGGCCCGAAGCAGGAAGTGGAGTTTGCGCACGGCGAAGTAGTGGAACTGGAAGCAGAGTTCCGGCGTGATGTAGGGGTTGGGTTCTTGCTCCTTGGGGAGCCGGATGTTCAGCCCGACCGACTTGGCCCCGACGTCGTGCGCGCCGCGATTGGCCGCTTCCATGACGCCGGGCCCGCCGCCGGTCGTGATGACATAGTCGCAACGGCCATTGCCCTGGCATTGCGACGAAACCAGCCGGGCGAATTCCCGCGCGAGATCGTAGTAGGGGCTCTTGGCCGCCAGCCGCTCGGCCCGGGCAACCTCGCGGCGCCGGCGCGGATCGTCGGGTGTGTCGGTCAGCCGCGCGCGGGCCTGATCGAGCCGTTTTTGGGCCACGGCCGGCTCGCAAACCTGCGTGCTGCCGAACACGACGATCGTCGATTCGACTTTTTCTCGTCGAAGAATCAAATCCGTCTTGAGAAACTCGAGCTCCATTCGCACGTGACGCAATTCGGCCGAGTCCATCAGTTCCACGTCGCGATAGGCCACGGTATAGCTGGGCGAATGGACGAGGCGGTCGAGAAGCTCGCGCCGTTGTTTTTCGTCAAGCATGATGAGAGGTCCCAAAAATCGAGAATGCGAGGTAACAAAACGTTAGTCGGCGGGCCTGCCCGCCGCTACTCGGCGCGGCGGCCCACCCCGTCACTCAGCCGATGGCCGCATCCCACATTGCCGCGAGCGGACGCCAAAACGCAATCCCCAACGACACTAAGACCGCCAGCCAGACAACGGGGCCCAGGGGGGGCAACCCTTGCCATGCGCGACGAATCAACGCTTCGCATAGCGTCAAGACCAATGCCGCGGGCCCGACGATTAGCACCAATTCGCCAATATAGAAACTGACGCAAAGCACGGCAAGAACCACGCCGCCGTTCAGACAATCCCTGAAGCTATCTCCGGCGCCGCCGGGCGCTCTCGCGCATCGGGGCGCGAACCATCCGAGAATCCAGCCCACGACCAGCCCGGCAGTGGTTTGGCGAAACAAGAACAACATCGCAATGAGCGCGGTAATTCCCGCGATTTTATCAGGATCGCCGGCGAACATGATGCCGGGATGCTTTCCCGGCGAGACGAACGGAGCAACCACTCCCACGATCAAGGCGGGAACGAACAGGCGTTTGGGAATGCGATGCCCATCGTACTGAATGAGCGCGGCGGCCAGCAGGGTGCACAGCAACAGCAGGTGGCCCGCGTAGACCCAGACGAGATCGGCGGCTTCCCATGGCGTAAAAACCTGGTGCACCGTCAATGCTTTATCGACGACCAGCGAAGGCGGCAAATTCGCTCCGCCGCTGAGCAACTCGATCCACCCCAACCCAAAAAACAAGGCTGCCGTGACGGCTTCGATCAGCGGGTAGCGAAACGCGATTGGCTCACGGCAATCGCGGCACCGGCCGCCCAGCAGAAACCAGCCGAAGACCGGCACGTTGTCGTACCACCGGATCGCGTGGCCGCACCGGGGGCAATGGGAGCCCGGACGCACCAGGCTTTTTCCGGCCGGCAGCCGATAGACCACGACGTTCAAGAAACTGCCCACGCACCCGCCCAACGCGGCCAGCCACAGGGCGATCGCCCAACGCACGCTCGACGGCAATTCGACAAAATCCATCAACGGGAACGCCTCGACGGCGGGTGGCACGGTTTCATGGCCCGAGGGGGACTTCCCTATCATAGCCCAGGGTCGCCTCGCGGCAACCACCCTGGGAAAACGCGGGGGCCATCAAGAATGTAGCATTTCAGCCGAACGGGCGGAAAATACCCGATAGCCGTCGACCTATTCGACGGCCGGGTGCCATGTCCACGCTTGTCGTGGGCATGAAGGGGCGACACACATGCTTGCTGTCTCGCTGCGCTCGCTTAGCAAGCATGGCACCCAAAAATCACCATTTGCGCGAGACGCTACACTAGTGCCGCCAGGTAAGCATTCCGTAGAAGCCTGCCTGTATTTCGTTGATGCCGCTAAAGTTTGAGAATTCGCTGTGATGATTCTCCAGCAGGTTTTGTCCCACGAGTGCCGCCTCCAGCCCGTTGGAGAACTGTCGTGCGAGACGGACGTCCATGACGAAGTAGTGAGGAATGTCGCCGCCCGGAAGGTTGTCGACGTATCGCCAGATCATGTCCAGTTGGGTGTTCCGCGAGAGATTCCAGCCCGACTGAATGAAGCATTGATTGCGAGGGCTCATGCCGGGGTAAATGATGTACGTCGCGGCGTCTGGCGGATAGTCGATATCCTCGACCAGGAAGCTGTACGAGCCTCGCAATCGCCAGTCGGGGTTGACCTCATAGGTAACGACGAGTTCGTAGCCATACGTGTCGCCGCGGCCGACGTTCGAGATAACTTGGGGAACGATGGGAAACACGGGCGTCACGCCGACCAGATTGTGGTAGCGATTGAAGAAGACGGCCAGGTCCCAGTAGAGTTTGTCGGTGGGCTGCCGGCGGATGCCCAGTTCATAGGCCAAAACATCTTCGCTGCGAATATTCTTGTTGCCATAGAAAAAACCCGGCGCGTAGGTGTCGCGGTCGGCGACCGAGGGCGTGCGGACGGCTCGGGAAATGGCGCCCCACATCGCCGTCCGGTCGTTGGCTGCCCACAGCAATCGAACGCTCGGCTGGTATTCAAAATTCGTGAACGTATTGTTTTCACACTTGACGCCGGCGGTGAGGAACAGCCGTTCGGGACGCAGCTCGATCGTGTCCTGGACGAAGTAGCTGATAATGTCGAACGTGTCCCGCGGCGGATCAAACATAAAAAAGCCCGAAAAATCGGCGATGCTTTTGTAGTTGCGAAAACCGAATCCAAAAACGACGTCGTGCCGATTGCCGAGCTTGGCGTGGTATTGGGTGTCCAGATCGAAGGTGTCCACGCAGAGTTCGGAGGGATCCGGTCCCGTGGGCATGCGCTTATAGTCGTCGTAGTAAAGCTGGACGGCCCAATCGCGGTCCTCGTCGAGTTTTCGGGTCCAACGGCCCAGGAAGTTGGCTGTGCTGACGTTCGTCCGGTTCGTCGCGGAGAGCAAGGATTGAATCTCGTGCGCCCTGAGGAAATCGCCCTGGAGGGTCAAGGTATCGCGGCTGGTGGGCGTCCAGTCGAGGTGGAATCCGCCCTGGCCGAACTGCCAGGCGTCGACGGCGGGGGTGGTGGACCAACTGGGGCCGTCGTCGTTTTGCATGCCGTACAGCCGCCAATGCAGATTACCCTGCTGGCCGCCGGCGCGGACCGCGTTGAACGAGCGGTGCTCGGTGCCGCCGCCGCTGTGGACGTAGAGGCCCTTGGTGTCAATCGACGACTTTGTGATGATGTTGATAATGCCGTTAACGGCGTTGGCGCCCCAGACGGCTCCGCCGGGCCCGCGGATGACCTCGATCCGTTCGATGTCTTCCAGCAGGAGTTGCTGCTGGTCCCAGTCGACGCCCGCATTGCCCGGCGTGTAGACGGCGCGGCCGTCGATCTGCACCAACAGCTTGTTGGCGTACACGCCATTGAATCCGCGGATGGAGATGGCCCAGGTGTGCTGATCGGCCTGCGCGACGTTCACGCCCGGAGCCAACCGAAGGACTTCGGGCAGGTTTCTCGCCCCGCTGCGGCGGATCATCTCATTGGTGATTACGTAGACGGCCGCGGGCGACCGGCCCACCGTGCTCTCGGTCCGCGAGACGGTCGAAACCTGCATGTCCATGCTGGCCGAGGCCGATTTCACCGCGACTTTGGACAACTGCTCGAGGTTCATGTCGAGCATGTCCAGGTCGTCTTTTTTGTCCTTATCCGCCCCCGAACCTTCGCTTGCGTTGGAAGGTTGCGGCGCGATCGGATCGAGGCCCACCTGGTAAACGTCCTCGGGCGGCTGGGCAAACGTGGACGCCGCGAGCCCCCCAACGACCATGACGAATATCGAGAGAAATCCTACCCGGTAAAACACAGGCCGCTTCGCCCCCATGATGAGTTCTCCCATTGAAAGCCGGGTGCACAACGTGCACAATCCGCGGTGTTTCCTTCTTCGACCCCCGGCAGCCCAGGCGATTCCTCGGCAGCGGCCACAGCGCATACGCTAATTGATGCATTGTTCTGTTTCGGACGATGGACAGAAAATTCATCAAATGAAATAGCCCGCCTACATAGCCCACATAACCCATACGGTTTGCGTCGGCCATTGCTTGACAAAAGACCGCCTGTGCGTGTTACGCAAAGTGGGCAAAGAAG
>JAFGAY010000297.1 GCA_016933425.1 Pirellulales bacterium | reverse complement strand
GCGCGTTTTCCTTGGCGGCCGTTGGCGAGGTTGTCCGGTCGCGAATGGCGATTGGCGTATTGGTGCTCGCGGCGGGGCTTTTGGGATTTATTCTGGGCCGGGCCACCAGTCCTGATCCGCCCCAAGAGGCGGCTCAGGCATGGGGTCCCGCACCGCCGGCCTCCGCGGCGCCCGAGGCTCCAAAGTGGAATAGCGATTCGTCGACGAGCGACGCGACGCCATGGGCGGCCGCGCCGGTTTTGCCCAAGTCGTCGGAGGTTCCTCTCCGCGACGAATCTCCCATACGCGATGCATCGCCCGCGCCGGCACCCTGGAGTCCGCCAGCCGGCGGTTTACCCGGCCTGCCCGGCAAGAGCGAGGAACCCGCCTGGAGCCGGACGCCGCCGAGCGAGCCGAGCAATTTGATGGGTGATCAGGCGATGCAACAGGCATTGCCGCGCGATATTCCATCGCGGCCCGCCGAACAACCGCCGCAACAGCCGATTTCCCAACGATCGGCCGACGCGAGTCAGCCGCCCCAGTGGGGCATTAATCAGAGCATGAATCTTCCGAGCGCCCAAGTCGAAGGCCGCCCGGCAAATCGTCCCGCCGAGAATCCTCCCCCGGCGTTTCCACAAATGGCAAGCCGGCCTGCATCCCCCGCTTATCCGCCGAGCGCGACGACCGGCTCGCAACCATTCGCCGGTACTCCTCCGGGCATGTCGGCCGAATCGAACGAGGTCCAACAAAACAAGTTCAATAAACCCGAAGGCGCGGCCCCCGGCGCGCCATCGGTTGAAAGTGGACGTTATCCCGTCATGAACTATCCGACCACCGGTTACCCAGCCGACTATTTCGGGACAACACCGAACGGCAACGCGGCTCCCGGCGGAAGCGTGCCCGCGAATCGGGCGCCATCCGGCGGTATTTATCGATAGAACAACCAGCCACAATCATGGCCCCATCGCGGCATTCCAGGTCGTCGAGAAATCGTACCAGGTGAACGATGAGTAGGTTAGAAGAAGCGCTTATCAAGGCCTATGGACAGAGCGAACCGTCGCTGCAGACGACCGGCAAGGCTCATCCGGAGATGGTTCGACTATCGGAAGCTCTCGGCCGGCGCTCGTCCCATGGCGGGCCAAGCCAAGCCGGCGCGGGGTGCGAGGCGGTGGGCCCATCGCCGGAACCGGCGAAGTTTTCGATCGTTGGATCCTCGAGCGAGCAGGCTCCTTGCGACGATGCCGAATTGCCGGATGCGCATGTTTCCACGAGGGATCGATCGTCCGGCACGGCGCTGCGCCCCATGTTGCAGGTCGATGCGTTTGCCTGGCCCGAGGCCCTGGCCGCGACCGTGCCGGCGACCGACGACGAATTGGACGCCGTCGCCGGCGTTCTCGTTGAACTCCACTCGCGTCGGCCCGGCCCGATCGCGATGGCCGGCAGCGTGGTGGGAGTCGGGTGCACGACCTTGTTGCTGGGCGCCGCGCAGCGGCTTGCCCGACACGGGGCTAACGTCGTCCTTGTCGACGCCGATCAGGCTCGGCCCGAATTAAGCTCCCAATTGGGGCTTCTTCCCTCGTTGGGATGGGAAGACGTTGCCGCGGGGCGTCAGCCGCTGGCCGAGGTTCTTATCGAGTCGATCGAGGACCGATTGGTTTTGCTCCCCTTGTGCAACCGGGAGGCGGTTGCCCGGCTACTGAGTGCGACGGCCGCGAGGAACAATATGGCGCGGGCCGTGGCAACCTTGCGTCAGGCTTACGATTTTGTGTTGATCGACTTGGGCACGCCGGCCGATGCGACCGTCGGCATGTTGGACGGCGCCGTGGAAACGGCCGTGCTGGTTCACGGCGGCGCCCGCGCGACGGCCGGCGATCCCCGCGCGGCGGCCCGACGACTCGCGGCGCGCGGCATTGCATGCGCCGGCGTGATCGAGAATTTCGCGGGTCACCGTTCGCGGGCCTCGCATTTGCGAGCCGCCTGACCCGGCGCCGGCAAGGAAGAGGCACTGGACCAAAATGTACGAATCCTACTGGCAACTTCGCGAGAAGCCGTTCGAGTCGAGCGTCGAGGGAAAATTCTATTTCCCGGCGTCCACGCATCAGGCGGCGATTTTGAAACTGCGCTACGCGATCGAGAACCGCCGCCCGGCCGCCCTCTTGGCGGGCGAGTCGGGATTGGGCAAGACCATGGTGGCCGGCATGGTTCGTTCCGTGCTCGACGAATCGTTCCGCCCGTTTGTCCAACTAAGTTTTCCCCTGATGCCCGTCGATCAATTCATGGCTTACCTGGCGTCGTCGCTGGCCGGAGGCGAGGCGAGCAGCCGGTCGGGCCAGGTATCGCAAAGCGTCGACCAGATCGAGCGTTTCTTGACGGAGAACGGTAAACACGGGCGTCATGCAGTGGTGGTTATTGACGAGGCCCATCTTTTGGCGGACCACCGGATGTTGGAGGCGATTCGGCTGCTGGCGAATTTCGAGACCGGCGGAATCCCGGGCATGACCGTGGTTCTTTCAGCCCAGGTGGGGTTGTTGCCGGTGTTGGACCGGACGCCTCAGCTCGAGGAGCGATTGGCGGTCAAGTGTCTGCTTCGCCCCTTGACTTCCACGGAAACGGCCGACTATGTCGACCACCGACTTAAGGAAGCCGGTGCGACGCGACCACTGGTCGATGCCGACGCCATGGGCACGCTGTGGGAACTAACGGGGGGTAATCCTCGGCGGATCAACCGGTTGTGCGATTTGGCCTTGTTGATCGGCTATGCCGAACAGCAACAAACCATTACCGCCGGACAGTTTGAGGCTATTTCGCGGGAACTCGTGACCGCATCGCCCGAGTAGCCGGACAATCAAACCTCACTCAGAAAGTGAGTAATTTTCCCCAAAAGAGGCGAATTGGGCACATATCACTTGACATTCTAGTTGGGATTGCGTTAAGATTCCCCATGGAAGAGGGGGGCATGCAATCACCTCGCAATCAGGGGCGATCTTAATGAAGATGTCGCGCACGGTCGCGTATGCCGTCCAGGCCAGCATCTATTTGGCACAAGCACAGGGCGAAGGTCCCGTGCCGTGCAGCCGTCTGGCCTCCGAAGGCAAAATGCCCGAGCGGTTCTTGCTGCAAATTCTGCGACATCTGGTTGCCAGAGGAATCCTTGCCTCGACGCGAGGGGTCGACGGCGGCTATTGCCTCGACCGTCCCGCCGACGAAGTCTCCCTGCTAGAGGTCATCGAGGCTATCGATGGCCCCCTTATCACGGACCTACCGCTGGGGGATGGACTATCGGGAAAGAGCCGGCAGCGTCTCACCGAAGCCATTGGGCAAGTCACTCGCCAGATGCGCGAACAGTTGGCCGCCATCAAGCTGGCCCATCTCACGCCGCCGCGCGCCGAATCATCAAAGCGCGGCCGCAGTTAGCCCAAATCCGTGGCAAGCCGATTTTAGCCCGGGGTGTTATCCACGATTCACTTTGCGCTTCTTGCTTGGTCACCCCCAGACCGGTATACTACGCAAGTAGTAATGTCTTGCAAGAGGCATTCAAGAGGCATTGAGGTATCCTTGAAGCCGTCAAGCGGGGCTTCGCAGTAGTGTTTTCGCCCGCGACAAGGAGGAATCTTCCCCCGGAAATGCGACATTGCTCGTGATTCCGCGATAGAATAGGAACTCGTTGAAGGCTGCCGACGTCGAAAAGCGTGCTCACGCCGTTAGCCTGGCAGAGGTTATTCCGCGCCGCCCAGGCCATAATCGGGGCGCTAATCCAACAATTAGAACTCTCCGGCGAATACCCACGTAACCACACCCACGCGCGGCCGATCCATTCACCGATAAGGGAGCAGCGTCGATGAGCCGTAGGATTCTTGCCCTTCTCGCGTTTTTGTTTTTAGTTGTATCTGGTTTGATGGGGGTCGGGCTTTTTGGCGGGGCGGCCCGGGGCGAGGACAACGAGAATCCGGCGCTCAAATACCACGCGATTCTCGCGAAGCGTCCCGAGCCCGGCTATCTGTTCGATCGTTTTTACAACGCATGGCTTGACCGTGGAACGGTCGAATCGCTTCAGGAATTTCTTCAGTCGCGGGTCGATCGCGAGGACACGACGGCCAACCGTCTTCTGCTGGCGTTTTTCCACGCCAAGCAGAACAACGACGTGGCCGCCATCGACGAGTTTGCCAAAGCGCTGGCGACCGGCCGGGCCGGCGCGGACGTTTGGTATCACAAAGCGCTGGCCGAGGCGCGCACGCTCGACTTCGAGGCGGCCATCGCCGATCTGAAAAAAGCCCGGGACCAAAAGCCCGACGCTAAACTTGCCGTGCGCATTGATCGGCAGCTTGGGACGATGTTGTTGCGCAATCACGAGACCGAAGCGGCGATCGGCGTCTGGAAATCGCTGTTGGCGGCCAATCCGTCCGACGAGGAACTGTGCGAGGACGTCATCGAGTTGCATATCGAAGAAGGCCTGTTCAAGGAAGCCGCCGTGTTGTCCGAATCGCTGATCGCGCGGACCAAGGATCCTTATCTGGCCGTGACGCGCCGGCTTCGGCTGGGCGACATTTACGATCGGTCGGGCCAGCGGACCAAGGCCGTCGAGATCTACACGTCGACGCTCGAGCAGGCGGGCCAGGATTCGTGGCTCGAACGGGAAATCCTCGCCCAGATCGAACAGCTTTTCCGCCGCGAGGACGATTTGTCGGGCCTCAAGAAGCAATACGCTTCGTTGCTCGAGACTTATCCGAAGCGAATCGGCCTCCAGCGCCGGCGATGCCGCTTGCTCGTCGAACTGGGCGACCACGACGAAGCGATCCAGGGCTACAACAAAATCCTTGAACTCACGCCCGGCGACCGCGGCATCCGCGAGGAATACGTTGGCGTGCTCAGTCAGATCGGCCGCCATGAGCCGGCCGTTAAGCAGCTCGAATCGCTCTGCGAGCAGAATCCGGGAGACGCCGAGCTTCGGGTTCGGCTTGCCAAAACCCTGCACGCGGCCAAACGGCCGGCCGAGGCGATTGAAGCCGTCCGACAGTATTTGAAAACCTCGGACCAGAGTGAATATGCCCATCTTCGGGCGGCGCGTCTGGTCGAAAGTTCCGGCGACAAAACCGAGGCGGCGGCGTTTTACCGAGCCCTGGCCGACAAGTTCGCCGATTCCCCCTCGGCGCAAGAGGCCCTTGCCGTATTTCTTTATGCCAACAATCAGAAAAAAGACGCCCTGGCCATTTGGCGAAAGCTGGCCCAAGGGGCCGACGTCAAGGGAATCTTGAATGTTGCCCGCGCGCTCGGTTCGCGGGGAGAAGACGCGGCGGCCTTCGAGTTGCTTTCCGGGCGGCAGAAGGATTTTGGCGACGAGCCGTTGTTCCTCGGCCAGCTCGTCGCGACGGCGCTGCGTCAGAAGCAATTCGAGCAAGCCTTGCCCTGGGCCCGGCGCCGCGTCGAATTGGCCACAAGCGTCACGGAATTGGAGGCTGCGGTGGCCCAGGCAGCCGCCGCGTGCGAACAGAGCGACAAGCTCGGCCCGATGATCGCCGAACTCGACGCGCTGGACAACCGGCCCATCGCGTTGACGTGTCTTTTGGCCGAGTTGCTCGAGTGCGACGGCCGGAGCCGCCGGGCCGACCAACTGTTGAGCGAGCCGGCCGCGTCGGGTGAATGGTTGGCCGTGGGCCAGCAGATTCGCCTGTTCAGCTTGCGGCGCGAGTGGGCCCAAGCGGCCGAGGCGACGCGGCGCATGCTCGAGCTGGCTGGCGGACATAAAAGCCTCCACGTGCGGCGGCTGGTCGAATTGTACGAACAGGATTATCAGATCGACGAGGCGCTCAAATGGGTCGAGACCTGGAAGCGGCTTTCGCCCGGCGCCACCACGCCGTGGCTTGCCCAGGCCCGATTGCTCGAACTCCAGGGCGACCAGGACGCCGCCCAGGAAGCGTTGCGCAACGCCGTTCAGCGTTTCGACAAGGACGAGGATCTTCGTGCCCGGCTGGCCCAGTCCTATCAATCGGCCGGCAAAGTCCGTGACGCGGAGCGGGTTTACTGGCAACTTTATGAGAAGTCGGGCGACGTGGGCGACCGGCTCCGCTGGGCCGCCGAACTGGCCAAGCTGGCCGAACGAGAAGGAACCATTGCGCGGCTGGTCGAAAATTTTCAACAGCGCCACCGCGGCAACCGCCGGTCGATCGTTCCGCTGTTGGCGTTGGCCGAGGTTCATCGGGTCGCCGGCAACTATGAAGGCCGCCGCCAGGCGCTCATGGCCGCCACCCAAGTCAAGCCCGACGACCTGCAATTGTTGACCCACCTGGCGCGCATCGACGAATCGGAGGGCAACTGGAAAGAGGCCGTCGCGACGCTCGAACGCGCGGCCCGGCTCGACAAGACCAATCAGACCCGGCAAAAAATCGCCCGGCTCCACCTGGAATACGGCGACATTGACCAGGGCTATGCGATGCTCCGCGAACTGATGGGCGATCGAACGGCCGATCCTCGCGCGCTGGAGCACATGGCCGACGCCCTGTGCGGCATGACGGAATGGGACCGCGCGATCGAACTGCTCCGCAATCGCATGGCCCATCATCCGGGCGACTACCGGCTGCGGTTTCTGCTGGCAGTGGCCTACGAGGAGTCGGGACGCACCGACGAAGCGATTGCTCAGTTCGTCGAGCTGCTCGACAACCAGGAGGAACTGGCCCAAGACAAGAAAAAGACCGCGCAGAATACTTACGCTTCGCACATCGACATTATCCGCCGCCTGGTGCCCGCCGAGACCATGGAATGGTTCGAGATTTCGCAATACCGGCACTCGGTTTATCAGTATCGGCAGCGCGGGTCGGGAATGGCTTACCTGACGACGTCGGTCGGAATGCCCTCGACTACGATCTCGCTTCCGCCTTCGGTTGAGATAGTCCGGCCGTACGCGATGGTTCACCTTGTCACACTGGCCCGCGAACTGGACGAGTCGCGCGTGGCCGCCTTCTCGGCGGCGATGAAGAACCACGGCGTTCGCAATCCCAAGCTCCTGTTGAAGCTCGGTTTCGAGACCAACAGCGGGCTGCCGGCGGTTGCCGAGGCGTTGGAGGAAGATCCCGACAACGAATCGCTTCTGGCGATGGCCGTTTTCTCGGGTTTCGCGCGCGAGCAGGCCGTCGACGCGGCGCCGCTGGCCCGGGCGTTCGCCAAGTTTCGCCGGAGTCGGCCCGAGTTGGCGGTGATGGCCGCCATTCAAGCGGCGGCGAGCGATGAGAAACACGCCCCGCTGCTGGATGAAGCCGTGGGGCTGGCCGCCACGATCGAAAATCCCAACCCGCTGGTGATGATGTCGCTGGCGACGTCGCTGGGCGGGCAGCCTTGGGGGCGCGGCGACATGCCGTCGGCGCTCACCGAGAAACAGCGGGCAAAACTCGTCAAGCTGCTGGTCGACTGGTATCCGCGCATGTCGCAGGGCGCGACGCCGTATGGGCCGTATGCTTTTATATGCGTCGTTGGCGCGCTTCGCTCGAGCGAGGATCCGTCGGCCTACTTCAACTTGTTGGACGACGAAGTCGCCCGTTGGCGCGCCGGCGGGGGAAAACAAGGCGGCCAGAATCCATTTTCCTTTGGCCGCCAGCCGAACGCGTCGCTGCTGGAGCCGTTGGGATTTCCGCCGCGCGAGTTGACCGACTTTCCGCCGAACGTCAGTATGTTGCTCATGTCGGACGCGAATAATCCCTACAGTCAAATGATGGGCCTCGCGTCGGGGCCGGCCTGGGAAACCGAAAAAGTCGAGCCGCTGGTCGCGAAGGTCAAGGATCCAACGCTCCGCGTCCTGTTGGCCAACCAATACGACCTGTCCAAAGTCGTCGATGCGACGCTCAAGGAGATGCTCGCCGGACGGACGCCGCGCCTGGACGCCTATCTGATGGCGGCCGGCAAGGCCGAGGCGGACCTGCGCTTCGGCGAATCGGTCCGGCTGCTGGAAAAGGCCCGGCATCTCCCCATGAAACAGGAGACGCGGCGCCGCGTCGACGCGGCGCTGGTGGCCGCTGTTCGCTCGGCCAAGGACAACGACAAAGCCGACGAGGCCGCGCTCAAGGCGGGCCGCGACGCCGCGCTGCGCTTGCGCCGCCAACGGCTCGACGCCCAGCAACGCGATCAACTCATCGCGGTGCTCGAGGATTTCGGACTGAAAAAGGAAGCCCAGAAGCTCGAAAAACGAACCGCCGCCATGGGAAGCACCGGCGGGGTGTATTCGTCCGCCATGGCGGTCACCGCGCCGTTGCGCTATTCCAAAACGTCGAACTCCCGCGTCGATAAGCTGATTGCCTCGGGCAAGCGCGACGCGGCCGCCCGGCTGCTGGCCAACGAGGCGCGGTCGCTCTGCCAGCAAATGCTCGCCAACTCGGGCAATTCTCAGTATTACCGCCGCCAGGGACGCGCGTTGAAGGAGCGGCTCGCCGGC
>JAFGAY010000296.1 GCA_016933425.1 Pirellulales bacterium | reverse complement strand
GCAGACGGCTATTGCGCCACAAACGGGGAAACCCCGAAACAGAGGTAAACCGAAGCCTACCCCACCGCGCCACCTCTCGACTCTACCTTTTTATCTATCAAAAGATAACTTTTCGTCTGTTGATCATAGTCAGGCAGATCAACATACCAGCCAGTGCCATAACAACCAGAGATGGTTCGGGTATGACATGGATCGTAATGTTGTCAAAATAACCCTCGAGCGATCGCATTTGAATCTCCTGAATCGGTCCGATGCCCGACGACGATGCTGTAATGGTTTTCCATTCACAGGGTGATCCCAGGAGAACACGAAACGTATCATCGCGACCGATAAAATCAATAGAAGTTTTCTCCGTTCCGCCCGAGCTGAAAATATTTGCGTCAACACTTACGTAGACGATTTCCTGTCCTGGCAGAAGAGAAAAAGTTACCGTATCTTGTGCTGGTGCTAGAAATAGTGCTATTCCTGTTCCTGGAGAGGAGGGTAAACTGCGCAATTCCCGGTAGAGCATTGGTTCCGCATATGGTGAGGCAGTAATCTCGTGTGAAAACATCGGGTCAAACGCCGGATTACCGGCGCCGTCCTCGAAGTCCTCGACGTAGACGGTCACTTCGGCCGGAGCCGTGCCGGGGGTTGCGGCGATCGTTGCCGCGGCGAGCAGAAACAGAAGCGGAAGCCGACACATGGCGAGTTCTCCCATGATGGATGGAACTGTTAGCCCTCGATTGACTGGTTTCGATTGATAACCGCCCCGTCGCGTGGTTACGGAAAAGGTTTTTTCCGGACGGATGATTGCGACCATCGATTCATTGCCCGCGCTCGGTGGAAAGAGAAAGAAGAAGCAGAGAAGAAGAAAAGAAAGAATCCGCCCTCCTGTTTGCCCGGTCTGGCCCTTGGCCGAGGCCCCCCGAAAAGTTTCAGGTCCGGGGCCCCGAATCTCCAGCGAGAAGGTTACCAAAATCGCCGGGCCGAAGCAATCCCCCCGTTAGAAAACGACTGTCGCGGCCGATCTGGGGCATTGTGGAGCAACCAGGCCCTTTTTTCAGGGCGTGCGACCAGGTTGATCTCACCATGCTTTTTCAGGGCGTGACATCAACCGACGTCACCAGGGCTTTTCCATCATGGCCACGATTTGCTCGGCCGTGCGTTGGATTGCCTGTTGCTGGGCGGTGGCGACCGATTGGCCGACTTCGGGCGTCAGGTCGGACGAGCCCGCGACGACGGCCAGCTCGGGCGGCAGCGCCATTGCCTCGGTCGAACGGAGCATCTGGCCGCGGCGGTCGACCCAATCGACCTGGACCGTCATGTTGACCTGCACCTGGCGGGGATCGTCGTAATAGTCGCGTGCGACGACCTGCTTGTTTTCGCCCAAGATGTGCGCCGTCAGGACGCTGTCGGCGTTAGGCGTGTTGACGACCTTGTAGGGCGTTTTGAGTTCGATTTCCTTGATCACCGCTTCGGTGAGCCGTTCGCCGAAATCGCGTCGGAAGCTGTTCGAGTCGAACGTGGGGACATAAACCGTCTGGATGTGCGACGGATAAAGCGACCGATTGCCGATCTGATAGCCCATGCAACCACCCAGCGCGAGCACGACCGGAAGCACAACCGCCAGAGCGGCGGCCGCGGGTCGTCGTTGGGCGCGCGGGATGACGGGCATAAACCACGCTCACTTGCCGTCGGGGAAAAGGTCGGTCAGAAACTTGAAATGATTGACCGGCTTGTCCGGGTAGTCCTTGATCGCGGCCAGCCGATCCTCGGCCGCCCGGGCCGCCGCGCTCTGCGGATGGTCCTTGACGATCTGCTGATAATAGAAGCGAGCCGCGCCGTATTGCTTCTTGCCTTCGTAGAATTCGGCCATGGCCCAGTCGCGCCGGGCCATCTCGACGTCAACCTGGTTCTCGAGCTCGAGCAACCTTTCGCGATCCTCGCCCAATTGGGTTCCGAATTGCCGGACCGTCTGTTCGGCCACCAGGCCCGTCTTCTTCAACGGCGTCCCGTCGTAGAGCGGTCCCTGGTACGCCTGTTGATAGCTCTTGATCAGCAGCAGGTGGGCGTCGATCAGGTGGGGACTGTCGGGATGTTCCTTGCGGAGCCGGTCGTAGTAATCGGCTGCCTCCTCGTAGCGGGTCTGGAGAAAATAGCCGTTGGCCAGCGCCATCAGTGCGTCGTCGGCCAGCGGCCCGGTTGGATCGTTCAACGCGACCATCTCGAATGCCTTGCGGGCGTTGCCCAGCGTGTCGAACCGAGGCCGCGTCGAGTCGGACCAATTGTAGGTGGTCGGCCAGTGTGGGTCGCGGGCGTGGAGCTGATCCCAGTAGCGGCCGATGCTGAACTCGCGGATCATGATTTTGTCGAGATGCCGCGAGTTTTCATGTTTCTTCAGCAAATTGCCAAACGTGTCGTCCGCCTTGCGATAATCGTCGGCGAAAAACAAGCACTCGGCCTGGAGGAACATGGCGTCCTCCTCCAGGGACGAATCGGGCCAGCGACCGGCCGCCGCCTTGAATTTGGCCGCCGCCTCTTTGAATCGCTTCTGCTGGTAAAGCGCGAGTCCTTCCTCGAAATACTGCCGCGCCAGCTTCTTGTCCGGCCCATAGCCCAGCGCGGCTTTGATGTCTTTATACGTATCCTCGGGCGAGAATTTGATCCAATCGAAAGGCGACGGTTCTTTCTTCTTGGTTGTCGCCAGCGGCGGTTCTTCCTCGTCGCTGTCCTCGGCCAGATAGACGACCGGCGGCTTGGGCTTGGTCGACGCGGTCACCTCGGGCATGGGTTGCACGGCCGACGCTTTCCGAACCGCCGGATCGATCATCGGCGACGATGTCGGCGACGATGCCGTCGCCGCTTTTTCCGTGGTGGACGGCGGCTCGACAGGCCGGGCTGCGGCGGGGGGCTTCTGGCCAAAAAGCCGTGAAAACAGCCAACCGTCGCCGTCCGTGTCGTCGTAGCCGCCGGACGAAGCGCCCTCGGGCCGGGGTGTCGCGCCGGTTGGACCGGGCGGCAAGCCCTGACAGCCGGCCAGCACCGCCGCCAGGCAAACCACCAACAGGCCCAGGTTCCTTCCGTGAGTTGGCATGAGGGACGTCCTTGTCCGAGTGCGCGAGGATGAGGAGTCGCGGCAAAACTAGTTAATGTTTTTTGAGGAACACTAATTCACACTAATTGAAGCTAATCAGTGGGAATTAGTGAGAATCAGTGTTCCTTTTCTCTCTTTGATGGTTTTTGATTTCATTCGACCTACTGTGACGCGAAGCCTTGGATATTTGGGGGTTTAGAGTTTTTTGGGGGTGGCCCACTTCACGTAGGTTTGGGTCCGTGGTCTCTTGCCCAATAGGTGGGCCATGTACTGGTTTAATACGCCTCGGAGTTGGTTTCCGGTTCGCGCGCCGATCTCCAAACGCCGCCATCGCCGATTGTCAGGATCGGCCAATTGGACCATTGCTCGAAGCACGCCGGCGTCGAGCACAACCACGTGTGTTTTTCCCTCTCGACAGCTCGGGCAAAGGACGCCGCCGTCGATGTGCCCGAACGCAACTCGTCCGCTCAGCGAGACTTCCGACCCACACTCCGCGCACCGATCGAGCGACGGCAGCGAGCCGAGCAGCCGCAACAAACCCAGTTCAAAATGGGCCACACATTTACTGGTCGAACGGCCCGAGGCCAGGTCAACCAACGTTTCATCGGTCAAATCGAACAGATCGGGCGACGGGGCATAGTCGTGCGTCGTGGCGTCGAGCAATTCGGCCACGTAGTAACCGCCCCAGAGGCCGGCCAGGTTGTGGCGGTCCGGTCGAAAACGCCGGACGAGCTTCGCTTCAGTCACCAAATCGAGCGATTCGGACGATTTGCGGAGGAAGACTATGCGACAGAGGGCCAGCAGGTCAAGAGCAGACTCGAAAGGGCCTTTGAGTCGTTTAGCCCCCTTCGCCAAAGCACCTATCTTTCCAAATTCCCGCGTGTATAAAGTAACCACCAGGCTTGTCTCGCTGAAATCAACGGTTCGCAGGACGATCGCGTCGGCTTTTTCAGCGGGCATGGGTAACCTCGAAACGGCTTCCGCAACCAATTATGAACCGAGAAATCCTGAACCGCGACCGAGAGGGAGCGGCCAACTTGGAACTGGCAAAATCCTCTTGCCGGCCATGCCGCTCCCTGACGGTCGCGGTTCGGTCGTGGCGGGGAAACCCCCGAATCATACCCATTCGGGGCGGTCCGAGCCATGGCACTACGGCACGTCGGATGGTTTCATGCCGTTATCTCGACCCTTGTGTTTGCGCCACGCCTTGTCGGCCACCAGAAGCACGGCGATAACCACCAGGTCCACGGCGAGCATGATTACGATGACGACCATCAAGAACGTCGGACATCCGATTGCCTTGAGCACCGAAAGAAAAACCGCCAGCACGCCCGTGGCAATGAGTATTGCGCGAAGCCCAAACTGAAACGGCGGTCTTTCGGCGAGAGGCGTGTTGTTCATGGTTCCCATCGTTTGAATCGTTGCAAAGCGGCCAGGACGTCGTTTCGGCGTTTCTCGAAAACGGCAAACAGGCCGATGATGATTCCGCCCAGGCAGACGCACGCCGACCAGAATATCCACATTTGTCCCTGCTCGAAGGCGGCGTAAAGGATCATCCGGACCAGCACGACCAACAGGAACGTCACGCCCAGATAGAGAAACGACCGCACGCGGAAAACGATGCCCGCGAACACGCCGGCTAGCGACAAACCGACCAGCACCAACGGCAACCAGACGGATTCGCCCAGGCCGCGCAGGAATTCGACGGTCGACGAGACGTAGATGACCGATAGGGCCATGTAGCGGATGGCCGCGCTTTGGCCTTCGTCGAGCCGATCGTGGTGCAGTCGTTCGGCCACCAGGGCGCACAGGGCTGCCGGAATGAGCCAGAGCTGCGGCCGATCGACAAAATGCAGCCCGGCGTGGTTCCAAAGAACCCAGAGGCCCAGATTGCCGGTCGCCACGGAGGCCAGGCCCAGCCATCTGTTTCGTCGGCCGATTGCCATGACGCCGTAGAACAGCGAGGTCAAGAACCAGAAGGCGGGCGAGGCGTCGGGCAGAAACCAGAAACCAATCGCGGCGGCCAGCGGCAGGGCCATGGCGGTTCGTTCCAGCGGCTCGGCCAGCACGTCCGCTCGCCGCCGATGAAACCACTCGGCCAGACCGGCTCCCAAAAACGCTGCGCCCATCACCAGGTAGATCCAATAGCGCTCGATGATGCCCAGTTGAAACAGCCACGGCTCGACCAACCGCAAGTGAACTCCCAAGAGCACACAGATCAATTCGGCGCCATAAACGTAAATGGTTCCGGCCCGAAGATCCGACTCCTTCGGATCGGTTCCCGGCGCGACGGCCGCCACCACGAGTCCCACGGCCAATCCCACCAGCGCGACGGCCACGGTGACCATGGCCCAAACGGCCATGGGTGTTCCCTCGTCGGGCACATAGAGGTGGAATTCGAGTCCCAGCGCGCAAACCAGCGCAACCAAGGCCAGCCCGCCCAGTCCTCTCGCGGCGGCCCGCGAGCCGGCGAGCCAGTCGCC
The DNA here is from genome assembly GCA_016933425.1 of Pirellulales bacterium. Lineage (GTDB taxonomy): Bacteria > Planctomycetota > Planctomycetia > Pirellulales > Thermoguttaceae > UBA11386. Next base: position 9,396 of record JAFGAY010000296.1, on the reverse strand, counting down.
GCGGCCCTTGGTCGAGCGTAGGGCGATCAGCCCCGAGCCGATCGCACCCAGCGCCGCGGCCGCCAGCAGCACGACGGTCCGATGGAGCCACGGCGAAAATCCATCGGCGCCAAGCCGCCACCAGCCGGCGGTCGCCAGAACGGTGGAAATTAGCAACAGAGCGGCAATTTGCCACTCGCGCCGCGCCTTATCAAGGGTTTGCCGAACCATCGCCAGCGCCGCGGCCAGCAACACGGCGGCGGCAATTGGGCCGGCCACGCGACCGGCGAGGAGGCGAAGTTCGGAGTACGCGCATAAGTCGAACCGTCCGTCGATCGAAATCCAGACGGACAGAACGGCCGCCACCCCGACAACCAATTGCTGAAACCGAGAAAACCAACCGGCCAGACGCGGATCGAATAGGTTCGGCGGAAAGGGCCTCGCGGTTGCCGCACGGTTCGCCGTCGAGTCGGCTCGACGATCCGTGCCCACCGGTTCTTCGTCGTGCCGTTTGGACGCGGATGGCCGGACACGTTTCCAAACATTCAGTCCCCAACCGATCAAAGCGGCGGCCAGGGCGAACGCCGCCAGGTCGACCGCGGCCGTCCACGCAAGCTGGCGTCCGGCGAGCCATCGGGCGTCGAGACCTAGCCCAATGGCGGCCACGCCGGTCAGATAGAGCCCCGGCCGGCCCCACGCCGCTCGGTCCATCATCGGCGAAGAGAACGATCTCCCGCCGACCAGGAGCATGGCCAGCGCCACGGCAGTCGCGCCAAGAGAGACCCACGAGAGGATTCCCGCCCGGAGATGGTCGAGGTCCGCCACGTCCGCGCCCAATCGCCAGGCAACTAAGACCAGCGATCCGACCAGCGCCGCGGCCGCCGCCGCCTGGATGTAGGAAACCGGAAAAAGGGAAGATGGAACGCCAGTATCTGAATGGGGTGCGTCCGAGCCATTCGGATCGCGGCCGAGAAGTCGTGTTCGCAATGCCAGACCGATTGTCGACCAAATCGTCGAACCAAGGGCGAGCCCGAGTACGCTGATTTCCAACAAGGCAACCATCCCCTCGGCACTCTGAACGTACCAGACGATCGTGCCGGCCGCGCAGAGCACCAGGCCCGAGGCCCAGACGTATTCATTTCGTCGAAGCCAGACGGCCAAAAGCCCAGCGACGAAGCTCACCGACAGTAACGTTGAAGCAAACCACCAGGGTCGGCATGGGTCCTCGCCGCAGTGGATCGACGACAAGAAGACCACCAGCGCGCCAACGGCGGTCGCCCAGGCGGCAACGGCCCGGCGCGGAGCGTGGTCATGATCGGCCAGGCGCTCGGCGATCATGCCGCCCGCGACGATCCCGAGCCCCACGATCGCCAGCGTGGTTGTCAGGAAATAGTACGATCCGAAGTCGGCCAGCGCTGTGGTGTGGCAAGCGGCCAGCGCCGCCGCGCCAACCAGCGCGGCCGCGACAACGCTCGCTATGTTCCCACGCGAAACGCGGATCGACTGCCAGCCGGCCGCCGCGACCGCCAGCACGAAAGCCAGCCACGTCGCCGGCGAGCCCAGCGCGGCAATCTCGTCGGGCAACGATTCCGGTTGCAGGACCAATTGAACCACGGGCAGCAAGCAGAGGACCGCCTGGGCCGCGGCCGACATCGCCACTTGAAGCGTCAGCAAGGAATTGCCGCGGACCGACGCCTCGCGGAGTGGATACAGCCGGCGAACCGCCGCCAACCAGACAAGCCCAACCGAACCAGAGGCAATGACGTTGGCGCGAACCAGGTTGATCCACCAGCCGACCAGGTGGGCATCGTGATAGTGGTGCCACACGGCCAGCGAGGCGGCCAGGTTTACGCCCAACGCGGCGGCCAGCGCCCAGCCCTCGCGCCGCAGCCAGGCGGCCATCGTCGCGGCGGCCAGCGACGCCAGGGCAATGGCTCCGGCAGCCCAAAGTCGTTCATCGTATTTAAGCGAACCCCACAGGGCCAACACAACCGCCGACAACCCGGCTAGGCGAACCCAAGTGGCTGCCACGCATGCCGCCGATTGGGGCCGACCGCCGGCATTGGGCGCGGTTCGCGGCGAGGCAATCCACCAGGCCGCCGCGGCCACGACCACCGCGTAGCCGGCCCAACCAAGCATAAGCGAGCGAAAACCCCACTCGGGCCACAGACTGAAAAACGTGCATGAAAGCAGGCCCACGGCGGTCATGCCGGCCAGGGCAACGAAGTTGGGATCGACCGATCGCCGGGCTTGAACCGATCGATAGGCGATCGCGCCCAGGCAGGACAAGAGCGCAATCCAACCCAGCGGACCGCCGACCGCGGCAAGCCATGAATTGACGTCGGAACCCAGTGTGTTTTGTGGATCGAGCCAAGGTCCGGCCCATCCCAGCACGACTAGCGCCGGGGCGATCAGCAGCGTGTTAATCGACGCGCCCTCGGCCAGTTGAAGGTTCCACAGCGTGCGGCCGATGCCCGGCTCGGAAGCGTCCCAGGCGTCGGTCCATCGCCGCGCCAAGAGCCAGGCGATGGCCCAAACGGCCGACGCGATCGAGACCCATTGGATCAGACGGACGACCTCGACCGTCCCGAGTTGGTTCACCCCAAGGACGAAGCCGAGCACGACGGCCCACTCGGCAACCGAACCGGCGGCAAACGCGCAGGCGGCCGAGCGGTCGCGCGCGGCATATCCCACCAGGATGAAGATCGATACGGCCAGCGGAACCAGGTACGACCATTCGGGGCCGATGCGTTCAAAAAAGGAGCCCTCGAGTGGTCCGGCCGGCGGCGTGCCCGAGATCCGAAGCACGACCGCCGGCACGCTCAAGGCGATCATGGGCGCGGCGGTAGCGCCGACCAGCAATCCTCGGGCCAGCCGCGCGGCGATCGGGCCGAGGTGAATTCGCCCGCCGAATCGTCGAACCAGCGGAGCGAGGCTCGCGCGGCTCCAGACCATGGTCGAAGCCGCGAGAAAAACGGCGGCCAGCGCCCAACGCCAGGCGCTGGCGACGGCCCATTCTCCGACAAACCGCCCGGCCACCAATCCCGGCACGCTTGCGATGATCACGAGCAAACTTACCAGGTCGACATCCTCGAAGCGATGGGCAAGCCGCAACGCCGAACCAAGCGTTAAGAGCCCCACCAGCAGCCACGCGCCGGGCCCAACGTCCAATGCGAGGCCGAAGAGGTTTGGCTCGGCGTCGCCGGGAATGAGCCCCCATTCGCCCATGAGGTGCGGCAGCAGGCACGCCAGCGCCACGGCCCATTGCGCCAGGACCAGGACGTGGTGAATCGTTTGATCAACGGCCGGCCATGGCGGGTCGAACAGCCGCCGCGCGGCGCGGTTGCGCCGCAGGGCAAGCCGCGCGGCCCCGGACGCCGCGCCGACTGCCGCCAAGGCAACGCCGTAGGCCTGAAGCATACGCACGTCGGGCCACAACCAGCCGGCCGATTGCTCGATCCACGCCCGGGCGGCCGCCAGCGCGGCGATGGCCCAAACCGCTTGGGCGGCGGCCAGGAGTTCGTTGCGGCCGGCGAGGAAAGCCAGCGCAGTGGCCAGCGCGGCCAGCCAGGCCAGGTGGCCCGCCATTGCGACGGTCGAGACCGCCTGATCCAACACGAGCCAGGGCAGGGCGACCGCCGCGCTGGCCAGCGCCGCGTGAATGCACGGCGCGACGATCAATCGTTCGACGTGACGCCGCATCGCCGCCGGCCGCCGGTCTAATGCCAACCGCGCCGCCAGGGCTGAGATGGTCGCCGCGGTCGAGAATGCCGCGAGCGCGAGCCAGAAGGATTCCTGCCGCCACCAGGCCGCCCAACACGCGGCCGCTTGGACCAGGGCCAGACCGAAATAACTCAAGGCCACCTTGTTCCATCGGGCCGCCAGGCCGACGCTAATCAATCCGTAAACAGCGTAGAGAATGGCCGCGCGCAAGGCGTCGTTCCCGCCGGCCGCGCCGCGCCAGGTGACCAACGAGACGCCCACGGCGGCCAACGCGCCGCAGCCAATCGCATAGACCCGGGCGTCGCGCCGGCGGCCCGCGCGGACGAACCACTCCGCCACGACGGCCGAAACGACGAACAGCCCTCCGAGCAGATTGGCGCTGGGCGCGCTGGTCACGCCGGCCAGGAGTTGGCGGCCCATCTGGTCGAGCGGCTGGCCAAACAGCCCGGCGTCGGCCGCGTGGTAGCCGACCAGCGTGACCAGCGCCGCGCAGAAAATCGTGCCGGCGTGCAGGATGGGCATGCGATAGCCAATCGCGGCTGCGGCCAGCGCCGCGGCATTGAATAGACCCACGGCCAGCAGCATCTCAGGCCACGGCCACGCCAGGGTCAGCGCGGCCAGGAGCACGGTCATGGCGACCAGGGCAATCGTCGTGCCGGCCGCGCGGTAAGGCTCCCTTGCCGGTCCAGTCTTGGTTTGGCGCAATAACGTCAGCCCGGCCACGAGCGGCACGGCCCCCGCGACGGCCAACGGCACAGCGAACCGGTCAAGCGCTCCGGCCAGTCCGAACCGGCCCGCCAGTTCGGCCAACCAATGTCCCTCGGCCACGATCCACGTGAAGGCGGACGTGCCCAGGAGAGTCATCAGTCCGACGCTCCGTGGGATGTCGAGCCAACGTCGTTCGGGCCGGCGCGCGAGATAGCCGGCGGCGGCACCCCCCAACACAACGCCGGGAACCAGCCCAACGGCGGCCGCCCACGCCGGCCCGAGCGATTCCACGGGAAGCCGCGCCAGCACGAGCACAGCCGCCGAGTTCCCCACCGTGCCCAACACCACCGGCCAGGGACGATCGGGGACCAGTATCCGGGCCGCGAGATGGGTAAGCCAGCCGAACAAGGCCAGACCGAGCGCCTCGACTCCCAGCGTGATCGGTCGGCTGTCGCCCCCGGCCAGCGAGGCCATGATCAGAAAGCTGACGGGCGTCAACAAGAGGCCGATGGTCAACAATCCCCGGCTGGTCGTGGCCAATCGCCAACGGTAGTGGGAGTAGAGCCCCGCGCCATGGATCGCGGCCGTGATCAGGGCAAAGATAAAAAACTGCGAGTAGGGGATCTCTTGCAGCCGTTCGCGGAGACTGATGGCCAGAGCAACGCCCCCGCCGACAATCAACAGCCCTCCGATCAATTCGCCCCAGCGCATGTTGCGCTCTTCCATGAACGTCTCGACCAGCTCGGCCCAGCTTCGCCGGGGACGCGCCGCGCCGGGCTCGGGAGGACGTTGCGGCTTTGGAGCCGGCAACGGTTGGGCCGATGGCGCCGCGGCGCCGGTGGCGGCCGGCTCGTTGACCAGTTCGGCCGTGAGCACTCTGCCGGCCGGCGGCTCGACAACCGAACCGCGATCGCCAGGGAGCGGCGCAATTGGTGTTTTTGCGATTTCCTCGACGCGCCGCTCGCTTACGGTCGCGGTTCGGTTTGGAGTTGACGAATCGCGGCGTTGGGTCTCGGCGCGGGAAAGGAGATTTTCGACTTCGTCGCGCGTCATCGCGCCCGACCGCTCTAGCCGGCGCAATTGGCGGACGAAGGCGGCATGGTCGACGATTTCGGCCCATCGTGGATCGGCGGACGACACACCGCACCAGTCGCACCGATCGCGCTCGGCCGACGTGGGTTGGCCGCAGGCCAGGCAGGGACGAACGGCCGGCCGTTGACGCGGGGGCCTGCCGGCAATCGCGCGAATTGCCATGGCGGCAAGAACCCAGAGGCCATGGCCCAACACAGTGACCACCGCCAGAACTATCGCCAGGCCGACAATCACCTCCCCCATGAGCACGACTCCACGGTCGCAAGAAGCCAACGTCACATTATGCGCCGACTCAGCCACGAAAGGCAGGTTTTGGTGCCTGCCGGATTTCCCCGATTCTAAAGGCTCAGGAAAAACCACAATATAACGGCCAGGGCATGTCGGCCGACATGCTGAAGTGTACTACTCCGCCAGGGGGAGTGCGGGTAGTTTTCCGACCGAAAGCGGCCGTTTCCAGCAAGAATGACCCGTAAGAAACCGCCCTACCGAACCGCGACCGTCAGGGAGCCGCATGAAACCCATCGTGGGCAAGAAGTCGTAGACCCGCTCTTTCGTGGCTGCGGTTGGCTTCTTTGCATTATTGCATTACCAATGGCGTCCGCTTGCCGAGTCGACCGGCGGGAGCGGATAGACGACATTGGCGTTTGTCGCGCCATGCGGCTGGGTTGCGGGAAGCGGTTCGGTCTTGGGCAAGGGGGCCGTGGTTGTGTCCGACGGCCGTGCGGCCGGCTGTTGCGGCGGCGCGGACACGGCGCCCGCGTCCATAATCGGACGCCGCGAATCGGACGCCGCCGGCGTGGCCGAATTGGCGCGCGGCCAGGGGGTTGTGAACCGCCGGGAACTCGTTTGGGGAACCGGCTCGGTCGGGCAGGGCGGTTGGCGAAGCGTCCGTGTTTCGACCGGGGTTTGGGCCGGCGCGACAGGTTGTTGGGCCGGCATTGTCGGGCCGTTCGCCCCCGCGTCGGGACGCCGGGCTACCTGGGCTGCCTCGTGATTCGCGACGGCGCATGTCTTCTCGAGATGGGTGGCCCAGGCTCGGGCCTCGTGGCATTGCGGGTTGCGGCGCAGCGCCATGGTGAAATGGGCCAACGCGGCCTTCGAGTCGCCCCGTTTTTGGAGCAGATACCCGAGGTTGTAGTAGGCGGTTGCTTCGTCGTGGACGGCCGCCAGGTGGCGAAAAGCGGCTTCGTTGTTGCCGGCCTCGACCAGAATCACGGCCATGTTGTTTCGATAGACGGGATTCTTGGGGTCGAGGTGCACTGCCTTCTCCATCACGGCGGCGGCTTGACTGGTTACGCCGCGCGAGGCCATGCACAACGCCAGATGGTTCAAGGGAGTTGGATCGGCCGGATGTTCCTTGATGGCGCGGTGATACCACTGAAGGGCTTCCTCGGCGCGTCCCTGGCGGTCCAATAACCGCCCATAGCCGAGCATGCTGCCCAGATGCTTGGGCGAAATCTCCAGGGCCTTTTTGTATTGACGTTCGGCTTCATCCAGCCGTCCCTTCTCTTCCTCACGCCGGGCGACGGCCGCGTATAGCCCGGCACTAGGCTTGGCCTTGGTCGAAAGCCGCGTCGGATCGTCGAACTCGGAGTTATTGCTCGAGGACTCAAAAGGTTTGGAAATCGCCTCGAAACCCGTCTTCAAGCCCGAGGAAATGGTACCCCCGACGGCGGCAAAGCCCGACTTGGGTTTGGTGACCGTCGGCGGCCGTTCCGGCGGGGCGGCACTGGCGCTTGCAACCATCGAGATCCATGCGGCGGCAATAAGTATCAGGTTGATGGTAGGCTTACCCACGTAACGCCTCCTTGCGGTCTACCAAAGGGACTGCCCAACTTTCACTCGACACGCGGCCGAGCGGACTCGCGGGATTACGGCCGAAAGGCGCAACCTATCCCCGGGCCTCATAAATACTCATCGACCCGGGGATGAGTACCGCTGAAATCGAATCGGGGGATTGGAGAAGATTTGCGGATTCTACTCAGTGCAAGTGCGAGAAGTTGGGTAAAAGGGGAGGTGTTGGAGGCGGACTTTTTCCAGCCGACGCACGTTTGTCGCACGAGCGGCTCGAAAGCGAGAGATTGTTTGGAATGGCAACGATCCGGCTGATGAGTCCCGCGCGGGGGCTACATCGATTGACCGCCGCCGCCCTGTGTCGAAGCCGGCAAACGCGGCGATGGCATGGACTCGCCAAACTTTCTGTCGACCGCGTCGACCCGCTGGGCCGGCGTGCCGGGAGACGGAATGTCGGTCTCGAAAATCGGCGGCATTGGACCGTCGCGTACCGTTTGGGCTACGTACTGCTGGACCGATTCGACTCGAGCGGCCGTTTCAGCGCCTTGCTCGGCCCGATGGATGAAGACAAAACGATGCTCGGGCAAGCCTTCGAGGAGGATATAGCGGATCTTCAGTTGGCCCGACCGGTTCAATTTGCCTGTCTGAGGATCGAAGTTGTGATCGCCCAGGGTGTTTTGGAGTTCCCAGCCGTTGGCGACCATTCGGACGAAGGGCATGCGGACCGCCTCGCGGTCGGCCCTGGGAAAGGGCTCGGGCCAGCAGTTGAGGCGTTTTGAGTCGCGGACCACGGAGCGGCAGAATTTGCCGACCGCGCTATTGTTCCACCAGGTGGCCACGGGAGCCGGCTGGGCTTCTTGATCGGTGACGACAACCGTTCGGCTGACGACCTGCCGGTTCTGGCAGCCCGAATCCGAGGTGGTTGTCGATTGGTCCGCCAGGGCCGCGTCGGCGGCAATCCAAACCAACGCGATAAAAGCGATGGAAACGTATCGCAAGGACATCGCTGAATTCCTCGTTTGTATGGGTGCTCGACGAACTGGCCAAACCGACGACAGGCGACTCCCTCGCAATGGCCTATTGAGGGGGGTTTCCGAAAGTCTGTCGGGACGACCTTCCTGAAGTCGGTATCGGCACCCAAGCGTGGAGGAAAAGCGAGAACTCGTTGGAAAACGCAGGGTTTTCCTAGTTTGCCTATTTTTTGTCCATCGCGGGAAACATTTCCTTGACCATTGTGATGGCGGCTGGACCAACTAACACGACGAAAATGCCCGGAAAGATGAACAAAACAAGGGGAAAGATCAGTTTGACGGCCGTTTTAGCGGCCTTTTCCTCGGCCAGTTGCCGGCGTCGAGTGCGCATCGAGTCGCTTTGGACGCGCAGGGCTTGGGCAATGCTCGATCCGAACCGATCCGCTTGGATGAGCACGCCCGCCAGACTGCGGACGTCGGCCACGCCGGTGCGCACGCCCAGTTCGTGCAAGACCTCGTTGCGAGGTCGTCCCATTTGGAGCTGCAGGTTGGCCAGGCCGAACTCCTCGGAGATGATCGGGAAGGTTTTTTTCATTTCCTCGGAGACTTTGCGCATGGCCTGATCGAGACCCAACCCTGCCTCGACGCACACGACCAACAAGTCGAGGGCGTCGGGAAGTCCGAGGAAGATGGCCTGTTGACGGTTTTTGGTGAGGACGTACAGAATCATGGCGGGAAAATAGAACATCCCGCCGGCGATGAAGACAGCCTTCATGAGAATCTGATAGTTGATCGCCGGCGCGCGGAGGAGAAGGATTCCTCCGATGCCCAATCCAACCAGCAGCGCGGCGAACTGGGAGCCGAGGAAGATCGTGCTGGCCGATTCATTGCGGAAGCCGGCGTTGGTCATCCGTATTTTCAGTTTGTCGACGGTGGCCTGGTCCTGGGATTGGAGTGGTTTGGCGAGGGTAGGCGCGGCGTTTTGGATGACTTTGGTCATCTTCTCCGCTTTTTTCTTCGGTAATCCTAATTCTTGGTCGCGGAGCGAACGAGGTTTTCGGAGTTCCTCGATGCGTTCGTCGGCTCGGGAGCTGCTCCCGGCAATGAGTCCGAGGGCCCACCAGGCGAG
>JAFGAY010000043.1 GCA_016933425.1 Pirellulales bacterium | reverse complement strand
CTGCTCGACGTTTGCCAAAACGGGTCACGAAAACGCCGCGCAGGCGCGGCGGCAAACTTCATTCCCGCCGAATTGCTTCAGACGGCTGAAGCGTTAAGAAAAGACCTTTCGTCCCATTTCCGAGGAGGACATTCCCCATGAGCGTTTTGGTTGCTAAGCCCGCGCCCGAGTTCTCGGCCCAGGCCGTCATGCCGGATGGAACCTTTCACGAGGTCTCTTTGTCGGACTATCGGGGCCGATATGTGCTGCTGTTTTTTTATCCATTGGATTTCACGTTTGTTTGCCCGACCGAAATCATTGCGTTTTCCGACGCAATCGAGCATTTCGAATCGCTCGACGTTCAAGTGTTGGGTTGCTCGGTTGACAGTCGCTACTCGCACTACGCATGGCGGAACATGCCGCGAGGCGACGGCGGAATCGGCCAGATCCGTTATCCACTGCTGGCCGACCTCGACAAGTCAATTGCCCGGGCCTACGACGTGCTATTGCCCGACGGGGTGGCGTTGCGGGGTTTGTTCCTGATCGACCAGCAGGGAGTGGTTCGTCATCAGGTGGTCAACGATCTGCCGCTGGGCCGCAGCGTGGACGAAGCGTTGCGGATGGTTCAGGCGCTTCAGTTCTTCGAGCGCAACGGCGAGGTTTGCCCGGCCAATTGGCACGAGGGCGCCGCCACGATCAAACCCGATCCCGAAAAGTGTCACGAGTTTTTCGAGAAGCAGTACGCGTAGGCAACGCCGCAGCGGCGGCGACGGTTCTTCGTCTATTGCCCTGGGCGTCGTTGCAGGAATCCAGACAGTATTATAAGAAATCGCTGATTTTGTCGCTGGAATCCTGGAACCACGAACTAGTGGCATCGCCGAAGACCGCAATACCCGTCATGGCGAGGATGAGAATGAGCGCCAGTAAAACGGCATATTCAACGGCGGTTGGGCCGTCGTCGCGCTTGGCAAATCGGCTTATGTTCCAAAGTAATCGCCGCATGGCCATCAGGTCTGTTGGAGAACGTCGGTTTTGTCATTGCCCCGGGGAGAAAGGGTGGCACGAACGATTCTCTCTTTACCAGCAGCCAGCGGCACCAATGGAACAAGCCTTCTCTATGGAAGTCTAGTTCCCAGAGGACCTTTAAGCAAATGGCGTCCCGTGCCGAATCGACCGCGACCTGGTCCCCGGATGATTCATCCCATGGAGCGCGGATTGTTGCAAACCATGGTCTTGGCGGGGCTTCGGTCGCTCGGTGCCCGATGATTTCCGAGGCAATGTCCAAATGGCCGCTGAGGCGGTTTTCATCGGCCCGCCGAAAAAACCGCGAACTCGACCCACCCTACGCGAATAGCTCGGAAGAACCCCCTCGGCGAGGGGCTTTATTGTCGTCCGCGCGAGGACGGTGAATTCTCGGGCCGGTTTCATGGCCACGCGACGTGGACTACTGATCGGCCAGGGGGGGTTTTTTCTCGGTGATGGGCTCGCACTGAGGAGCCATTTCGGCGTTGAGCTGGATGTACTCGTACCATTTCTCGGGCACGTTTTCGTCAAGATAGATTGCCTCAACCGGACATTCCGGCACGCAGGCTTCGCAGTCGATGCACTCATCGGGATCGATGTAGAGCATCTTTTCTCCCTCGTGAAAACAGTCGACCGGACAAACGGTTACGCAATCGGTGTACTTACACTCGTAGCACGGTTCGCAGACCACGTGTGCCATCGGGCGAATCTCCTTGGTTTTGGATTGCGATGGGTACTTGGCCCATGATCGAAGTCATTGTCGCCAAAGCATTTGAATGCCTCTGGCGGGCCGAAGCGGCATGTCGAATCTTAATGCTCGCTCGGTGGGTTGTCAAGCTTGGACCGAAGGCATCTTCGACGGCCTTTGGCTTGCCTGTAAGTGGATTTGCGTCTACAATCGGGTGTATCGGGCGCCCGTGGCCAGGGAGTACCTCGGCGTTGTCCCGGCGGTCTTTGGACCGGCGGGGGGTGACGTCCAGTTTAGTAGCCCGATCGCTCAATCGACGGGGATGCCGAGCGTGGCCCTTTCTGAAATTGATCGCAATCTATTGCAACGTTGTCTGCAACGGAAACCCCGTTCGTGGGAGGATTTCGTTGACCGGTTCATGGGGCTTGTAGTCCATGTGGTCAACCACACGGCCCAGGCCCGCAGCGTCCGCCTGACCCCCGAGGACCGGGACGATTTGTGTGCCGAGTTCTTTCTGACGCTGGTGAAGGACAATTTTGCCGTTTTGCGGCGATTCCGCGGCCAGAGTTCGTTGGCCACGTATCTGACGGTCGTGGCCCGGCGGGTCGTGGTCCATGAAATCCTGACGCGAAAATCGGCCGCCCCATTGGACAACGGAGGCATCAGCCGGCCCGTTGCTGACACCCAGCAAGCGGTCGAGCAGCGGATCGAAGACAAGGACGAGGTCCACCGCCTGCTAGAGATTCTTGAGGGGACCGAAGCCCAAGTGGTGCGGATGTACCATCTCGAAGGGAAGAATTACTACGAGATCAGCGTGGCGGTCGGACTGTCCGAAAACAGCATCGGCCCCATGCTGAGCCGCGCCCGCGCCAAAATGCGTCAAGCCGGGGTGAACCCGGCCTCGGGGTAGAACTCGCCGCCGCTTGCTCGGGGGCCGGTGCTTGCCCGTCTCTTTGGGCCGCGGCCTTCTTCATTGCCTCAATGAGTTTTTGGTCGGTCCTTCCCCTGTAGCAAAGGCAGAAGTGAATCTGTTTTTGGGTGTTCTTCATCGGGTAGACGTTGAGGTACAAGTCCCCGTATGGCTCGCGGATCACCTGTGGCACGGCTGCCTGGTTGACTTCTCCCAGTGATTGAACGTGGATCCGGAGAAGAAATCCCTGCCTTCCTCCATACTCTCCGTGCCTCCGCATCTCCGTGGTGAAAGATCCATAGTGAAAAAATACAGGCAAGCACCCCGCCAAGGCTTGCCTCGCAAATGCCTTGGTTGTCGGAAATCCGCTCGAAACGCAGTACCCGACACCGCCGATCTGCTTGCCCCCCATCCCCTGACGCGGAGCGGGCGGTTATAATCAGGGGTCGAGCGTGCCGCGACGCGGTTACGCGACTTTTCCGCGAGCAGTCGCTATAATGGATCGTTGCCGGATTGTTCCGACCCAGTGCTTTTTTCCTTGCGAGGACGCGGCCATGCCGGTGCCAATGGAACTTTCGAGGATCATCATAAGCGAAATCAATGACCAGCAGGTGATCTACCTGAAGGAAATCGACGGGCCGCGCACCTTCCCGATTCTGATTGGCATTTTCGAGGCCACGAGCATCGAACGCCGCGTCAAGCGGCTCCGCCCGCCGCGCCCGCTGACCCACGATCTCCTAGTCAGCGCCGTCGAAACGATCGGCGGCCAGTTCCAAGACGTCCTGATCAACGAGCTGCGCGACCACACCTATTTCGCCAAACTGCGGATTCGCCACGAAGGCGAACTCGTCGAGATCGACGCCCGCCCGTCCGACGCCATCGCCGTCGCGGTGACGTGCGACCCGGCGCTCCCGATCTTCGTCAACGAGGAAGTCCTCGACGACGTGCTGGGCGACGGCGGCGCCTGAGACAACACCCTGAAGAGTCGCCCTGAAAATCGTAGGTCAGGCT
>JAFGAY010000042.1 GCA_016933425.1 Pirellulales bacterium | reverse complement strand
GCGAGAATGAACCGCCGTCAAGCGGCCGAAGCACCACCAAAATAGTTGTCAGGCACGGGGGTGCCTGACCTACGGGCTGACCTACGGGCTATTTTTCCCTGAAGACGTGCATCTTGCACGCCTCGCAGTCGAAACGGAGTCGTAAACGCTCCTTGCCGTCCTCGGTCGCCAGAAACAGGTCCGGCGGCAGATTCCCGCCCGACGGCTGTTGAAGACACGCGCCAAGCTCTCGCCGAAGACAGTATTTCGAGATCATGACTCGGCCCTCGGCAATGGGCGAGTTCGCCTCCGGGCCTTGGGCGATTTGCTTTGCTCCGAATCTTCGGTGAAGCTGCTCCGCCTTTGAATTGGTGACGTTGTAGGCGGAATCCAAGACCTCGGGCAGGCAGGCGGCCGGACGTACTTCCCCTTTTTTAAGCGCTGGGATCGACCGGAGTCGGGCTTCCCTGATCGATTCCAGCCCACGCCGCCGGAGTTCGTTCATCGAGGCCACGGGCACGAAGGGAACCGCGCCTTTCAATTCAACTCCCTCGGAGACAAACTCGGTCGAGCCGGTCTTTTCGAGTTGCGTTTTCCATTTTGTCTCCGCCAACTCTCGATTGCGAGGCTCCGCGAACGGGCCGGATAAAATCGCGGTCCCCCGGTTTCCCGAGGCATCCTCGACCACCAGCATCATGCCCGATTCAACCGCCTTGAGTCGCATGTGGACGGGCACTTTTCTTTGAACGCCTTTTTTCACGGCCAGATGAAACTGTCGGGAATGATTCCGGTGCAGAGCGGTGCCCGGCACAATGCCCGCGGCGTCGTTCACCACGATGGTCTTGCCCCGCACGGATTGCACGCACGTGCCGGCCAACGTTCCCTCGGGCGAAAAGAAACACAGTCCGTCCCCGGGGGATAACGGCTCGGTTGCGTCGATCTCAACCGTGTTGCCTTTTATTTCCAGGGCGGTTCCCACCGGAATTCCCACGGCCTTGGGCGCTTCGAGACTGGCCATGGTTCCGTTGCCTTGGGCAAAACCCTCCACATAGCCGCGGTGAAAGGTGACCTCCAAATTCGGAGTAAACGCATAGGATATCCTGTCGGTGCATCGGGGTACGCACCGGGCTTCCAGACAATCGTCCAGGGCCCGGCGATAGGCGGCGACCGTATTGGCCACATAGGCCTCGTCCTTCAGCCGGCCTTCGATCTTGAAGGACGTGACCCCCGCGTCGAGCAAGTCCCCGAGAAGGCGAATTCGGTTGAGGTCTTTCATCGACAACAGGTGGCCGTTCGCGTGGACCCTGCCGCGACCGTCAACCAGACGATAACGCTTCCGGCAAGGCTGGGCGCACTCGCCCCGATTGGCGCTGCGGCCCCCGATGGCAAAACTCAGATAGCACTGCCCGCTGTAGCAAACGCACAAGGCTCCGTGAACAAACGCCTCTAATTCGATTCGGGTACCTGCCCGAATTCGCGCAATCTCTCCAATGGAAAGCTCCCTGGCCAAAATTACCCGCGAAAACCCGGCGGCTTCGAGAAACCGGACCTTCTCGAGGCTGTGGGCGTGGGTCTGGGTGCTGGCAATAAGAGGAATGGGCGGCAAATCGGCTTCCAGCAAACCCAGGTCCTGAATGATCGCGCCGTCCACGCCCGCGTCATAAAGCACGCGCAAAAGCGAAACGGCTTCCTCCAGCTCCCGTTCCAAAAGCACGGTGTTGACCGTGACATACACCCGGGACTGATACCGGTGCGCGTGTTGGACCAGAATGGCGACGTCCTCGACGCTGTTCGAGGCGTTTCGCCTGGCTCCAAACCGGGGCGCGCCGATGTATACGGCGTCCGCGCCGGCGTTGATGGCCATTTCACCACACGTTCGATCTCTGGCCGGCGCCAACAATTCAATGGGCATGGTTCACCACGACAGAATTTTCCGTTTCCGAAGATCCGGAAGTATGTGGTCCGTGAAAATAGGGGTCAAGAGCCCCGCGTCATCGTCCTCGCCGAACCAGAAGAGTTCCCAAATCTCCCCGTGGGGAACGGGAGTCCCCTCCAGTTGACCTTGATACAGTCTGATTTCGAGGGTCTTGCGGATGCTCGGGTCGTCATGGTGGGCAATGGCCGTGTAGACTCCCACCCACTCCACATTCCGGGGCTTCACCTGCCCGAGTTCTTCGACTAGTTCCCGGTCGAGGCATTCCATGTCGGTCTCCCCGTCTTCGATGCGGCCTCCGGGAAGGATGAGCAAAGACGTGGAATGATCCTTTCGGCACATGAGAATCCGCCCCGATTGGTCCTGGACCAACAATCCAACCTTTTTCCATTCTGCCATGGGCAACCTTTATTTACTTGTTGCGAGCGGTTTTTCCCCGACCGTGCTTGCTTGTGTCCATGTCGATGATTATACCGTGCTCCGTCGACCATCGGGATGGAGATGTTCCAGAAATTGCGAGGACCGCATCCACCGCCCAACGCAAAGGGCATGCTTCCGCAAGGATTTCTTGACCAGCACGGCAGCCACCACGGCCGCCGGCCGACCATCGGGGTCGAGAACGTCCACCAGTTGCCCGACGCGCCGGCGCCGGTGTACAATCGGGAGGTCGCCGACGGCCGCGCCCACTCCATCGAGGACGGCCAAGGGGCCCAGCCGGCGACGTGGGTACATTCGAGCACTCGCTGCAGGCACAAATTCATCACATGGCCACGAAATGAGGAGCACCCTCCATGAATCGATTCACCCCCCGGATTCTGTTTGCTCTTGGTTGTTTTGCGTTCTTCATTTTCGGGCAATCGCTTGTCGATGCCCAGGGGCCGATGGACGACCTGGCGAAACCCATGGATGGGAGGAGCATGAGGGCGACCTCGAACTTTCGGGGGAACGTGGACGGTAAAAGAAAAATAGCAAGGGACGCACAGGGAAGGCCCCGAAAGGACAAGAATGGGAACGTCATCACGCGGATCATTTACGACCCGAAAGCCGATTACCTGAGCCACCCGACGGACGAAAACAGCAACATCGACAATTTCAACGTCGATCCGGGCGCGACGCACGTGCTTATGGAGGCCGACGGTCCCGGTGTTATTACCCACATGTGGTTTACCTTCCTCGGGCCCGAGCCGCACATGTGGGCCGAGAAAGGCGCGGCCAACCACCAGGAGATGCTGTTGCGAATCTACTACGACGGCAATCCGCGGCCGGGCGTCGAGGCACCGCTGGGCGACTTCTTCGCCAACTGCTTCGGCAAACGCCGCGAGGTCATTAGCCTGCCGGTTTGCGTCGAGGACGCCGATTCCTACAACTGTTTCTGGCGAATGCCGTTCCGCAAGTCGATCCGAATCGAGGTCACCAACGAAAGCGAAAAACAAATTCGCCTGCTCTATTACAATATCGACTGGATCAAAAAGGACCATATTTCCGAGGACACGCCGTATTTCTACGCGCAATACAAACAGGAATACCCGGTCGAGCAGGACAAGGATTACGTGGTGCTCGAAACGGAAGGCAAGGGCCAATACGTGGGAACCGTGCTGGCCGTTCGCACCCGCAGCCCGGCCTGGTTCGGCGAGGGCGACGAAAAAATCTACATCGACGGCGAGCAAAAGCCGTCGATCTGGGGCACCGGCACCGAGGACTATTTTCTCTCGGCCTTTGGTTTAAAGGAATGCAGCACGCCGTTTTTTGGAGTGCCTTACTTCGACCAGTGGGGAATCGTCGGCGGCCACACCAGCACCTATCGTTGGCACATCAGCGATCCGATCGTCTTCAACAAAAGCATCAAGTTCACCATCGAGCATTACGGCTGGATGTCCGAGGACGAAAATCCCCAAGGCGTCAGAAATAGCTGGAACCAACGGCAGGACGATTATTCGAGCGTCGCCTTCTGGTATCAAACGGGCACGCCGACTTTTACTGCCCGGGCGCCCCATGCCCGCCAGCGAAAACTGCCCAATCTCGACCGCGTGATCGTGCTGGCCAAGGATTTCCTGGACCAGCCGCATCATGGGCCGGGCAAAGCGGATCCGCAACTGTTGGGTCAGCTCTATCCCGGACCGCAAATGCTCTATCGCCCGGCAAGCGCGGAGGACGCCTGGGTAAAGATGCCCGTCGAAGTCAAGGACAAGGAACCGCTGCGATTGCTGGTAAATGCCACGCGAACTCCCGACTCGGGCATCTATCAGGCCTACCTGGATGACGTGGCCGTCGGCAAACCGATCGATCTTTACCACGAAAAAATCAATAACTTCGAGTATCATTTGTTGGACTTCTGGCCGGAGCCGGGAGCGTATACGTTCGCGCTGAAATGCGTGGGCAAGAACGACAGGTCGACCGGATTTAACCTCGGCCTGGAAAGCGTCCGACTCCGCGAGCGCCGCCCCCGCGTCATGCAATACGGTCACGACAAAGACAAAGACTGGCGAAAGAACCCGACGGTCTTTGAAGACGATTAAGACGTTCCGCGAGGAAATCGCGTAGGATCCTTGTCAGGCACGGGGTGCCATGACCTACGCG
>JAFGAY010000295.1 GCA_016933425.1 Pirellulales bacterium | reverse complement strand
GAACGTGTTCTTTTACGGAGGAAAGCCCCCATGCATGGATTGGTCACTAAACCTGTGCTTCTGGCATCCGGCCTATTAATGGTCGGATTGTTGCTGATGGCACAATCCCCTCTATTGGCCTATGACTGGACCCAGTTCAATGAGGGGTCGGTTTCCCAAGGCGCCGCCCATTCGTCGACCACCCAGTCCGGCAATATCCCGACCAGGAATGTGAACTACGGATCTTCAAACCCCCTCGAAGATCGCGTCGCGGAACTCGAAGCCGAGCTGGCCAAAATCAACTCGAAGGCGGCCGAGGCCAAGAAAAAGGCCGAGGGCCAACCCTCGGTGACCGCCGGCGGACGCATCCAGCTCGACTCGGCCGGTTTCAGCCAAAACGACATGAGCCGTGATCAGGTCGGCGAACAACAAAACGGCGTCGAATTTCGCCGCGCGAGAATTTTTATCAGTGGCGAAATGTTCAACGTGGTTGAATACAAGGCGGAATACGACTTCGCCGACACGGGCAGGGTCGGCGCCACCACGCTCCAGTCGACCGCGTTCAAGGACGTTTATATCGCCATCAAGGAACTGCCCATTTTGGGCCACGTCCGCATTGGTCACTTCAAGGAGCCCATTGGCCTCGAACAACTAACCAGTGCCAAGTTCATCAGCTTCATGGAACGATCGTTGGCCGACGAGTATGGTTTCGTCCCCGGGCGTAACACAGGCGTCATGGCCCACGACACTTGGGCCGACGAGGATGGAACCTGGGCCATTGGTTGCTTTGTGTCCGAAATGACGGCCGAGCCCCCCATTTTCCAGGACGACAACGGCGGCTACTCCCTGAGCATGAGGGGGACCTACCTTCCCTGGTACGACGAAGCCACCGAGGGCCGCGGCCTCTGGCATCTGGGCATGAGCTACAGCTACCGCGACAACGCCAACGACCTACTCCGATTCCGTCAGCGCCCCGAATGCCATTTGGCCGATTACGTCGTCGACACCGGCACCATCATTGATTCCCCGTCGTGGCAGTTGCTCGGCCTCGAATCGGCCGTGGTCTATGGCCCGTTGTCGTTCCAAACCGAATGGTTTTGCTCGTTTGTCCGGCGCACGGCCAACGCCAACGCGTTTTACAACGGCGGTTATGCCTACGTTAGCTATTTCCTCACCGGCGAACACCGAAAATATAAACGCGATGGAGGCTGTTTCGATCGGATCAAGCCGAACGAAAACTTCTTCCGAGTTCGCGCCGAGGACGGCAACGTCTACACCGGCAAAGGCGCTTGGGAAGTGCTCTACCGCATATCCTACATTGATTTGTCCGACGAAACCACGGCGGATCTCGCCGGAACCGTCTGCGACCATACGCTCGGCCTGAATTGGTATCTGAATCCTTACACGCGAATGATGTTCAACTACGTCAACAGCACGGCGGACGACCGCGTCGGCGCCAACGGCAACATGAACATCTTCGAGGTGCGCGCCCAGGTCGATTTCTGATCGCCGACGGACGCTACCGTTACCATCATACCTGATTGGAGAATCCCTAATGAAAATAGTCATATCCACGATTTTCGGGCTGGTCTGTCTGGCGCTGGTTTTGCCGGCCCAAGCGGGCAACGCCTGCGGGCCCGCGTGCTGTGACTCCTGCGGCCACAAGGTCTGCCGAGTCGTCTGCGGCATGAAAGAAGTCAAAAAAATAGTATGGGTCGTCGAGTGCGAGGAGTACTGTGTTCCGAATCCTCGTTGCCCACGCGACTGCTGCAAATCATCTTGTTGCCAAGATCCGGCCTGCGGCGAAACGTGCGATGGCTGTTGCGCGTCCGACGGGTGTTGCCGCCATAAGTGCGTCGTCCCGCCGCGATGCGGACCGGTGCGCTGCCGCAAGAAACTGATCAAGAAGGAAATCGTCTGCAAGGTTCCGATCTACAAGTGCGTTGTTTGCGGCGCTTGTGGCGAGGGATGTTGCGACGAGTCTCCAGCCGTCGGCGAAACCACAGCCGCCCCCAGCGGCAACATGCCGACGGCGCCCTCGCCCACCGCGTGGCAACCAAGTGCATCCTCCGGCATTTGAGAATCCGGCATTACCCTTTTGCATCGTTTCCCTTCGACCGAGCCGCCCGGTCGCACACCCCCAAGGAGTGTGTGGCCGGGCAATTTCATTTCTTGGACCACCCCGCTGCCACGACGCGGGAATCCGGGTATCATGACGTGCCTAACCAACTGCTCATGGACACCATCCCGATTCGGCAAAGGAGTCAGCCGTGGCACGAAAGAAGGACCTCTATCTGGCGGTGGACGTTGGCGGGACCAAAATTCTCGCCGCGTTGGTCGACGCCTCGGGGATGGTCTTGCGCCGACAAAAACATTCAACCCCTCGCGAGGGAGGGCATGAGGCGCTCTACCAGGCCCTCCAGGAAGTCGTTGCCGAACTCGTGCGGAAAGCTGAAAACGTCGCCCCCGGGGACCTCACCGCGATGGGCGTCGGCGTGCCCGGCGTCGTCGATCCGGACCAGGGACTCGTCGTCATCACGCCGAACATGGGTTTGTCAAATGCCCGACTTGGCGATTATTGCCGCGAAACCTTTGGGCTGCCGGTCGCGATCGGCAACGATTGCAACGTCGCCACGCTCGGGGAACGCTGGCTCGGCGCGGCGCGAGGAGCCGCCAGCGCCATGGGCATATTGGTCGGCACGGGCGTCGGCGGCGGATTTGTCCAGGGGGCGCGAGTCTGGCGCGGCGCGCGAGAAATGGCGTCCGAAATCGGCCACATCGTCATGCAAATCGACGGACCCCGGTGCGGTTGCGGCAACCGAGGCTGCCTCGAAGCCCTGGCGAGCCGAACGGCCATTGAACGCGACTTGCGCGAGGCGCTGGCTGCCGGCCGGCCGAGCATTCTGACCGAATTATTGGGCGAGAATCTCGACGTCATTCGCAGTAGCGTCCTTCGAGAAGGTCTGGCCCGCGGCGATGAACTGGTTGGCGAGGTGCT
>JAFGAY010000294.1 GCA_016933425.1 Pirellulales bacterium | reverse complement strand
CGACAATGATCGAATAACAGCCTCTTGAAGTTCATGATACGGGAGGTTATGGTATACATCAAGGAGAAAATCCCGTGGAATTTATTCCCGCCCAGGGGTTCTGTTGGATCGAGGGAATCGAACACCTTCGGCTGGAAACCCCGTCTTCCCCGTATCCGAGGTATACAGGCGAGTCTTTGGATCCCTTCTCTCGTCGGACGTCTGAAATCAGCAGTGTGGTAGACCATTGAGACAGCCCTGGAACCAACGCCGATGGCACGCACAGAATGCGCTTGGTTGGGGAACCCTCCTGGCGCTGCTCCTGTTCACGGCATCGGAAATTCTTGCGGCAACCGACCGTGCACACGGTCCCCAGCAACCCTCGGCGGAACAGATCAGGCAGCAGCGCCGCCAAGCAGCCCAGCGAACGCGACGGATCATTTTCAACAACGACGGCAACGACGCGCGCACGCCACCCGATGAACCACATACTCATGCTAACTTTTTAAGCAAGCGGACCACGGCCTTGGCCGGCAGCCAGGTCGACGCCATCTTCTATTGCACGGGCGTGTTCAATCTATACACGCATCACAGTACCGAGAGCGAGCCCCGCGCCTACCGCGAGAACAACGTAGTCGAATGGGCCTGGGAACTCGGCAACAAGGGACCCGACTCGCTTGAGACGATGGTCCAGTTCGGCCATGAACATGGCATGGAAGTCTTCTGGTCGATGCGGATGAATGACTGTCATGACTCGACAATGCCGAGGAACCTCTGTCAATGGAAGAGAAATCATCCCGAATGCTTGATGGGGAAGAAGGGAGATCGATTCAAGGCCGGTGGAAACCGTTGGTCGGCACTGAACTATGCAGTCCCGGGAACCCGCGAGAAGGTCTACCGTATTCTGAAAGACGTGGCAACCCGGTATGACGTGGACGGCTTGGAACTGGATTTTCTCCGCAGCCCGGTCTATTTTCTTCCACAGATGCACGGCCAGCCGGTAACCCAGGAGCATTGCGATCTGATGACGGATCTGCTTCGGCGCGTTCGTCAAATGGCCGACTGCGAGGCAGTGCGGCGCGGCCGGCCCATGCTGATCGCGGTGCGGGTTCCCGACTCGTTGGGGTATGCGCGTGCCATAGGACTCGATTTGGCTCGCTGGCTCGAAGACGATCTCGTCGATCTGATGACGGTCGCCGATATGTTCCGGCTGAATCCCTGGGAAACCAGCGTGGAATTGGGGCACAAGGCCGGCGTGCCCGTGTACGCCTCGCTGAGCGAGTCGCGACTGAGGGACGAGGAGGCAAAGGCCCTTCGGCGCTCACCCGCGTGCTATCGTGGCCGGGCACTAGAGGCGTGGGCCGCCGGCGTCGACGGCATCTACCTGTTCAACTTCTTCGATCCCCATAGCGAACTCTGGCGGGAGCTGGGTGATCCCGAGAAGCTCCGCTCCCTGGAACACGCTTATACAACCGGCTTCACGAGCAGCTACAACGCGGACGCATGGCTGGCCGGCGCCCGGCGGCGATTCCTCAACTTGCCCATCCCCTTGCCCGAGCGGCCGCGGAAGCTCACATCGGGTAATTCGGTGGCCATTGAAGTGCGCGCGGGAGAACCGCCGGATGCAGATCCTGCGGGGGCCAAAACGGGTCAAGTCACGGCCCACCTGCGGTTCAATCATGCACCGCGGGACCCGGCGGCGGTGAACGTCAAACTTAACGGCCACTTGCTCGCAACGGGAACGCCTAGTAAAGGCTGGCTCACGTATCGCGTCCCCCTCGCCTGGGTCCAAAAAGGCGTGAATCGCTTCGAGGTCCAGTTGGCGCCGAACCGGAAAGAGACGCTGCTTCTCCAGGATCTCATGCTCGTCGACGCAGGTACACAGGGGGTGCTCGACGCGACACGAAAACCCAGTATGAGTACCGTGAGTTCAAGTGGCCCAAAGGCAACGATCCGGCCGAGCCGCGTGCCCATCTATCTTAATTGGGACTACAACTGCCTGACGCTCGGCCCGGCTGGAATTGCCGAGTTGGTGCATGACGCGCGCGAGGCGGGCGTGAACGGCGTCAACCTGCGAATCAGCAACAAGGGGGCGTTGAACTGTCGTACCCGCGTGGGCACCTGCTACGCCGAGCGACTGGATGCGTTTGGCAAGCACTTCGATCCTCTGGCCACGCTGGTAGGCGAGTGTCGCAAGCAGGGCATCGCCGCGAACGTCTGGTTCGACCTATTCGAGGCGGCCTACGACTCCCTGATCACCGCCCATCCGGAGTTTTCACCCCAGGGGCTGCCCGGCAAACCCCGGCTTGCCGGCGTTCCCTGCTACGCCCATCCCGAGGTCCGCCGTCACATGCTCGACATCGTCGACGAGTTGGCCGCATACCGACCGGACGCTGTGTTTTTCTGCACCAAATCGAGCCACGTCCCGCGGAATCAACTCGGTCAACCGCACAACGCCGACAGCGGATTCAACCCGCCGGTCGTGCGACGCTATCAGGAACTTTACGGCGTCAATGTCCTCAAAAAGTCGTTCGACCAAACAAAACTTGGACGCATCCGGGGCGAATTTTTAATTGATTTCCTTGTCGAGGCCCGTCAGCGGCTGAATCAAGCGGGCATCTCGACGATCGTGGGCGCCACGGTCAACGGTCGTCTCCAATCGACCGGGCCTAACTTGATTTTGGATTGGCGACGCATCCTCGAACGAAAGGCGGCCGACCGCCTGCTGATGGCCAATTCACGCGGCGAATACTACGTTTTTTACAACACCGCCGGCCGAAAAAAATTCGCCGAAATTCGCCGGGCCTGCGACCGCGAGGGCATTCCCTTCTGGCCCTACATCCTGTCGAGCGGCACCCACCAGCCGATCGCCGCGCGGATCGGTTTCGCCGGATTGCTCGAATACCTGCCGAGACAGATCGACTACCTGACCGCGCTGGGCGGCGACGCCGTGCTGATCCACGATCTTGACTTGTATTCTTACGATCGCCGCGTGCGCCGCGCATTGTGGAAAGCCGCCGGCCGGCGACAAACGGAACTCGCTCGCGCCGCCAACCCGGAAGACGTTCTCCCGCCCGATCCGGTTGATTTTCTCCGCGATCGGAAAAACCCGATTCCCGGCGGGGATTTCGAGCAAGACGCCGAGGGGCCCCGGTCCGTTCATCCGGCCTGGTTGCTCGGCAACGTCTCGTTCGAAACTCACGACTCCGACTCGCGGCCCGCGGGCTGGACGCCCGAGTTGGGCGGCAATCCCAAATTCCAGGCCGTCTATGATTGGAAAGTAATGCACGGCGATCCCTTCTCGGGCCGGTCGTTTTACGGCCGGGCGAGCGTCGCGCTGGGTGTCCAGCCGGGTGCTGCCAAGGGCGAGCGAACCGCCGCGTGGACGGCCGAGATTCCCGTCCCGCGCGGCCTCCAAGGAGACCAGCGAATCCGCGTCCAAGTCCACGGCGAATCGCTCAACCGGATCAAATCGGTCGGAATGAGGATCGACTGTTTCGACGCTAAAAACAAGGTCTTGGATAAACTTAACGCAATAGCCCCGCGCGAAGGAACCTTCGCGTGGCAACCGCTCGAAATCATCTGGCCAGCCGACGCCCGCGCGAAGAAACTGCGCGTGCGACTGGGCCTGACCGTGGCGAACGACCCAAGCACGGAAGGCCGCGTCTGGTTCGACGATTTCTCGATCGAACCGATCGAACCGGTTGAGTCGTCGCCCGACGCCCCGGCAATACGTTTATCGAAAGAGTGATTGACATCAATGGGATTCAGTTTCTGGGACTACCTGGTGCTGGGCGCGTATCTGGCAGGCATCGTCCTGCTGGGCGCCTGGTTTGCCCGCCGGCAGTCGTCGACCGACGAATATTTTCTCGGCGGACGGCGGTTCCACTGGTTGCCCGTCGCCTTGAGCATGTTCGCCGCGTTGTTCAGCGCCACCAGCTACGTGGCCGCTCCGGGCGAGGGATTCAACCACGGCATGATGCTCTTTTTGAAATCGGTGGCCGTGCTCCTGGGCGTCCCGCCGGCGGTGATTCTCTTCGTGCGGTTTTTTCGTCGCATGTCGCTGACGACCGCCTACGAATACCTCGAACGACGGTTCAATCTGAGTGTCCGCCTGACGGCCAGCTTCCTCTTTCTTCTACTGCGAAGCTTCTGGCTGGGCGTGGTGCTCTTCGCCTCGGCCGTCGTCTTGCAGCCGGCCACCGGCTGGCCCATCTGGGTCAGCGTCATCCTGGTCGGCCTCGTGGCGACCGTCTACACGACGCTCGGCGGCATGAAGTCCGTCATCTGGATCGACGCGATTCAGTTCGTCGTCCTTTGCGGCGGAATACTGTTCATCCTGGCAAAATTGACCTGGGGCCCCTCGCAAAGCCTGGTGGGAATTTGGGAGTACGGGCAGGCGCGAGATCATATGTTCAACGGACTGCGCGACGCGAATTTCTATTCTTTCGACCCATTCGTCCGCTACTCGCTTTGGGCCATCGTCGTTTCGGCCGTTTTTTCAAAGCTCACCCTGGCCGGAGCCGACCAAATTTCAATCCAACGATACCTGAGCACGCGCGACGAAAAAAGCGCCTCTCGAAGCCTCATCTGGGGAACCGCCGTGGGCGTGCCCGTGATGTTCCTGCTCTATTTTTCAGGCATTGGACTCCTTTGGTTTTACGAAACCCATCCCGAGCGGGCGCTGCCCAACATGACGGGCGACTACGCCTTGGCGCACTATATCGCCACGGAACTGCCTCCCGGCGTGGGCGGAATGCTCATCTCGGCGATCCTCGCGGCCGCCCTGAGCACGGTCGATTCCGGACTCAATTCGCTCGCCACCTGTTCGGTCGCCGATTTCTACGGCCGGGTCATCCATCCCGAAGCCGACGAACGCCGCAAGGTCGCCGTGGCCCGATGCTTGACCGTCGCCTGGGGGTTTCTCGCCATCGCCAGCGCCGCGCTGATGATCTGTCTCTATGGCCACGACCGAAGCCACAACCCTCTGATTTTCGTCTCCGAAGTAACGCTCGGCCTGTTCGGCGGAATCCTGCTGGGGATTTTTCTGCTGGGCATCCTGTCGCGGCGGGCAACGTCCTTCGGCGTCCTGCTCGGCGCACTCGTCGGTCTTGCCGCCGCGCTGGCCGTCACAGCGCCCTATTACTTCCGCGAACTACCCCCGGACGCCCCGCGACTTTCCTTCCTGTGGATCAACATCGTCGGCTGTCTGGTGACCGTGGGCGTGGGCTACGGGGCCAGCTATCTTTCGCCGCCACCTTCGCCGAAGCAAATCGCCGAAAACACTTTTTGGAGTCGTGCATCCGCGAACTCGTGTACCCCTTGACTACCTAGAGGAATCACCTCATGCAGACCAGCATCGTTAAAAAGAAACTCGCCGAAGGCAAGCCCGTCCTCGTGCCCAAGGTTTGCTACTTGGACCCCAACATCGTCGAGATGCTCGGACTGCTCGGGTTCGATTCGGTCTGGCTTTGCAACGAGTATCGCGCCATTGACCCGTCCATGCTCGAAAATCTCGTCCGCGCCGGGCGCGCCGCGGGAATCGAATGCGTCGTCCGGACGGGCATGAATGCGCTGGACGACCTGGCTCGATTCTTGAGCATGGGCGCCAATGGAATCATGGTGCCGCACGTGCGATCGGTCGAACAAGCGCGGCGGGCCGTCGAACGAATCAAATATCCGCCGATCGGTTGCCGCGAACTCGAAAACATCTACGCCGACGCCGATTTTGGTTTGATGCCCCTGGATGAATACTTGAAAGCGGCCAACCAGCAGACGCTCGTCGTCATCCAATTGGAAGACATGCAGGCCATCGAGCAAGCCGACGAAATCGCCCAAGTGGAGGGAATCGACGTGCTGTTCATCGGTCCGAGCGATCTGGCCCTGGCCTTGGGCGTGGCCGGCCAGCACAAACACCCGGAGGTGATCCGAGCCATCCGCTCGGTGGTGAAGGTATGCCAGGCGAGAGGCCGCGTGTGCGGCACGCCCGCCCTGGATCCCAACCATTGCCGGTTCCTGATCGACGAAGGGGTGCGATATTTTACCGACGGTTCGGACTGGCGATTGCTGCTGCAAGGTTTCCGCCAGTCGAAAGACTGTTTTGGCCCGCTGGGATTCACGTTTCGACCGGAACGAATGCGTTAATAAGGGCCCATTCGACAGGAAGGTATACTAGACCATGGAAGACGCGATTTCCATTGAAACATCGCAAGTGCTTTCATGGCAATTGTTTATAATGACCACAGTCAAAAACAGCCATAAGTTTTCGGAATCCTCACACCAGGGTATTGACATTAGGTATACCAAGAGTTATCCTGATAATCGATTCGCATGATACAATTGTTTGCCTGTGTCCCATAAGTCGGTATACCAACATCACGGATCAGCCATCATGGCAATAGGTCAAACCACGGAAATGCCCGAAGAATCGGTCTACGACCGGCTCGTCGAGTTGGTCTTCTCGGGCGATTATTCGCCGGGGAGCAAATTGACCGAGCGCGACCTGGCCGAGCATTTGCAAGTCAGCCGCATTCCGGTCCGCGAATCGCTGGGCAAGATGGTTGCGCAAGGGCTGCTCTTGGGCGGCGGAAAACGCGAGGGCGTTCGCATGCGTCAATACACGCCCGACGAAATCCGCCAGCTCTACGAGTTTCGTCTTTTCCTCGAGGCGGGCGCCATCCGCGCGGCCACCGAATATGCCCAAGCCGCCGACATCGAGCGGCTCGAGGCGGCATGTGAGGAAATGACCCAGCACGTCGGCGAATACGGCTCCCAGGCCTGGGCCAAATTGGACCACAAGTTCCACAAGGCCCTGGTCCACGCCAGCCACAACAAACGGGCCATCGCCACGGTTCGCCTGCTGTTGACCGAGTGCCACTACGTGTTCTATCTCAGGCCGTCGCGCCAGCGGCGACAACCGACCGCCGACGAGGCCACCGCCTGGATGGATAAAGTCCAACAAGAACATCGCCTGCTCGTCGACCACGTCGTCGCGGGCGACGCCGATGGAGCCGAACGGCTCCTCCGTAAACACATCGCGCCGCAACGATTCTGAGGAATCGACTTACAAGCGGCGTCTTATCGTAATACTTTCCCCCAAATCACCGGGCCCAATCAAGGAAGGCCGGCCGGCGCGTCTCGGTCCGCGCGCACACGGAACAGAGCGGAGGCACGGCAACAGTGAGGCGACGGCTCTCTCGTGACGGGCAGCCGTCTCGTTCGCATCCAAGATCCGTTTCCATTCTTGATTCTAGCGAGTGTGAGGTGCAATGATGGTAGGTAGAGTCTTCTTCGCGTGGTTAGCCGTGGTGAGTATCGCGGCGTTGTTCGCCATTTCCTCCGCGCAAGCGGCCGTGCTCGCGGAGGACCCATTCCTCTCCGGGGTGAATCCCGCCGCCGGCGAGTACGCCCCCGGCGACCTGGTTCCCCAGAATCCGACCGTTTCCACATTCAACGCGGCCTGGGCCGATGGACTGACCACCACCACGATCGGCACGTTCGACGCGACGGCAACCGGACTGGACTGGGCCGGATTCGACGCTGTCGACGGAGGCGTTGCGTATCAGTATTCGACAACGCTTTCCAACGTTCAAGCGGCCGTTCGCCCGTTCACCAACGCGGCGACTTACGCCGACGGCGTTTACTACATGGCCGGCCTGATGTCGTTTGACGCGAATTTCTCGACGGCGACGACCTCAATGGCACTGACCGGCTTGCTGAACGCCGAGGAAGGCGATACGAGCGTTTCTTACCTCCTCGGCTCACAGTGGGGTTTTCAAGGCAACGGGGCCGGCGGCGTCGATGCCGTTTTTCGTGCCCGTTCGACCTCGGGCAGCACGACGACAAGCGTGATTGCCCCGAACGTTTCGCCCGGAACGCACCTTTTCATGGTCAAGGTGGAATCCGATTACACGGGCACGAGCAATGATCGCGTTTCGATCTGGCTCGACCCGATCGCCGGCTTCTCGGAAGATCTCACGGTCGGAGAGGCTTTGTTGGTGAAAGACTACGGCAACATGCTGGATCCGACGGAACCGGCTAGAACCGTTCAAAAAGTAGTCCTCCGCGCCACCGATGTCGGCGCGGACGCCGTGGTCGGCTACGACGAGGTCCGCATGGGCGAACAATGGGCCGACGTTATTCCCCTGGCTACCCCCTCCGAGAACACCGTCTATCTCAAGGAAGGGGTCGATGAATACACGCATCTCGCCTCCCAAATTCGTGAAGGCTCCACCAGCCAATACGGCACGAACCCCGAAATCCTCGTCGGAAACAACGCCGGCCCCGCCAAGGACTTTCGCACCGTGCTGGCGTTCGGCGTGGATGACATTCCCGAGGACGCCACCATCACGAGTGTCGAGCTGTCCATGACCTGCTTGCGAACCAGCGTCGTGAGTGGAACGGGCGATATCGAACTGCGGCTTACCGACCCAAGCTCCGACATGGCTGAAAGCGTCGTAACCTGGACCAAGATCAACTCGACGACGGACTGGACCACGGGCGGCGGAGACCCGCAAACCACGGTGCTCAGTTCCATTGCCCAACCCACCTTCGCCAACCAGACAATGACGTTCCAGTCGACCGCGGCGCTAGTGGCGGCCGTTCAGGACGCCGTCGATGGCGACGGTTTGCTCGAGATGGTCATGATGGCCCCGCTGGCTGAATCGAAAGGCGATTTATCGTCGGAGAAAAACTTTGTCGGGTTCCATTCCGACGACGCGACCGTGGCGCAGCTACGTCCGTGTCTGAAGATCACCTACGCTCCCATCCCCGAGCCGGGTACCTTAGCCCTGCTGCTCGCGGCCGTCGGAACGCTGCTCTTCGAGCGGCGAAATCGTCGGGAGTCATGACTTGCGTCGAGATCGCTCATTGTGAGTGAAAAACCACTAAAAGGAGTTGTTCATTCCGATTCCAAAATATCTGCGAAAAGAAAGGTGCAAGTAATGATAAAACTTTTCTCTCGTTGGCTCGTTGTGGTCTTGCTGGCGGCCGGATTGTGCCTCGCGGCGCAAGCCCAGGCGGCCGTCCACATGGCCGATAGTTTTCTCAGCGGCGTTGATCCGCTTAGCGGCCAATACGCCCCGGGCGATCTCATTGGGCAAGGCCCGACCGTGTCGTCCTTTACCGGCAACTGGGCGGCCGGCCTCACCACGACCTCGCCCGGCAATTTCGACGCGACGGCCACGGGCCTCGCGTGGACCGACCTGATCAACGTCGCCGGCGGCGCGGTCCAGTTCACCGGCGACGGTCAGTTGACCACCGCCCAAGCCGCGGTGCGCACGTTCAGTAATCCCAACATGGTGGCCGATGGCGACTACTGGCTGGCATGCATGATGTCGTTCGACGAGTATTTCGTCAACGACGACGGGTTGGGGCTACCGAACACGAACTCCTCGGCATACGTGAGCATCCTCAACGCCGAGGAAGGCGACCCCGAACCCGGCACCAACATGTATCTCGGCGTCCAGGTCGGTTTTCGCGGCAATGACACCGGAGGGGTCGATGCCGTCATGCGTTTGCGGCAAAAAACGTCTCCCAACACCATCAGGGACTACGTGGTGGCCAGCGACGTTTCGCCGGGCACGCACCTTTTCGTCGTCCACGTCAATAGCGACATAACTCCCACGAACAGCGGCGACTACAACTCCGTGTGGTTCGATCCGGCGGTCGGCGCGGTGGAACATACGGCCGGCTTGCCCGCGTACGGCGTCGAGGCGGCCAACTGGGTCGATCCTAATTATATCGATCGTCCAGAACGCATCGTCGACACAGTGGTGTTCAACGCGACCGAGTTGGGAACGGGTTCCGTGGTCACTTATGACGAAGTCCGCTTCGGCGACAGTTGGACCGAGGTGGTCAACGCCAACACATCCATGCCGGCCACCGGAACGAACATCGCCATCATCAAACCCCTGAACACCTACGACCACGCGGGCACGTTTGTCCGCGAATCCCAACCCACGACTACGCAAGGAACCAGCTTGGTATTGCAGGTAGGTTCCCTCGCGTCCGAAACAACGGCCGCCATGCGCAGCATGTTGAGCTTCTCGCTCGACCAGATTCCCACGGGCACCGTCGTCACCGGCGCCACGCTGAGATTGTCCGTCAGTCGCGTGGACGAAACGGACGGTGAAGTCGGTTCCATCGACCTCTACCTGGCCGACCTGCCCGATGGATTCGATGAAACCAAGGCCACCTGGAATCTCGCCTATGACGACACGGAGAATGACGAGAACGACATCGCGTGGACCAACGGACCGGGCAATCCGACGGCTACCCTGTTGTCGAGCTTTGATCCGGACGCCACGACGACCGAGGTGATCTTTGCGTCTTCGGCCGAATTCATCGCGGCGGTCCAATACGCGATCAACCACGACACGCCGCTCGACTTGGCCTTATTGGCGACGACGTTCGAGAGCTCCGGACTACGTCAGTTCATCGAGTTCGACTCCGAGGATACCTATGGGGATTACCTGCATCCGATGCTTTCGTTGACGTTCGGCGATCCCCTCACGATCACGGTTCCCGGCGACACTAACGCGGACGACGCCGTCGACGAAGAAGACGCCGCCACACTGGCGTCCCATTGGGGCGCCGCCGTGACCAACGGCGCCTGGGACGGCGATTTCAACGACGACGGCTTCGTCACTGCGGCCGATGCCGCGATTCTCGCGGCCAACTGGACGGGCCCGATCGAAAACGCCGAACAGGTCGGCGTGCCCGAGCCGTCCACGCTGGTGTTGATGAGCGTCGCGTGCGTGCTGTTTACCCTGCGTCGACGAATCGTCTGAGGGGCGGGATGGTGAAGTGAAAGGCGGCGGCCGGGGGGACGCCGCCGAGCGGAGGACCGGTATCCTCCTGGGAAAGAACGACAAGACACCGGAGCAGGCGTGGGACGCGCCTGCTCCGAGTGTCTGTCGTGTCGATTTAAAAAAGGAAAACTTGAAAGAGACGTTAAGGACGAGGGACATGATAAATCGCAAACGGTCCGACGGATTCACGCTCGTCGAACTTCTCGTGGTGATTGCGATCATCGGCATCCTGGTCGCGTTGCTTTTGCCGGCCGTCCAAGCGGCCCGCGAGGCGGCCCGACGCCTCCAATGCGCAAGCGGCATGAAGCAGTGCGCCTTGGCCGCGCTGAACTACGAGAACAGCAATGGTCTCTACCCGGCCGGGATCCTCATGGGAAGAAATGTAACGCCGGGTCTGGGGCACACGGCTCTCACCATCATAGCGGTTTACGCCGGCAATGAAACACTCGCCACGGAGTACGATTTCACCCAACGCTACAACAACTCTTACCCTTCGCACAATCGAGAAATCATCCGGCGTTCCATTCCGATTTACAACTGTCCCAGCGACCCAAACACGGGCGAAGCGCCCCCCGACGTGAACTACGCGCACTCGAACTTCGTGGTTTCAATGGGGTCGGAAAAGCTCACATTCATTGAGCAAAATCTGAATTACGACAGCAACGGCCTTTTCCGGTGGAACGTGCAACGCCCGGTGAAGGAGCTGGTCGACGGCACGAGCACCACGGCCCTTGGAAGCGAAGTCCTTTCGGGCGAGCCGAGCAGCGGCGGCACCGGAGAATGGGACACTCGCGGCATATGGTCGCTTCAATACGTGGGAGCGTCGTGTTATCTCCATCTCTACACGCCGAACACAAGCATCGGCGATATGCCGTCGGCCGTAAGATACGATCGATGCGTGCATGCCCCCCCCGACATGCCCTGCGACCCCAAACCTTCCGGTGCGGAATACGCGAACTCGTTCTCCTCGGCGCGAAGTTACCACCCCGGAGGCGTGAACCTCGTCTTCGCCGATGGCCACGTGACGTTCATCACCGACGTCATCAATCTGACCGTGTGGCGAAATCTTGGCCAGATCGACGACGGCCAACCGATCCCGAACAATTTCCAAGACATGTAAAGGCGCTCGGAAATTCCGACCCGTGCAACTTGCGGTCGCGGCTCGATTTGCCGGCGGTGAATCTGGGGGTGTTCATGGATGATCACAGGCGTCAATAGAAAATCTTTCGAGGTGGAAAATCGAGTCATGCCGCTTTTAACCACGATCCACGCCCGTCTTTCTCTTCTCGGTTTAGTGCTGGCCGCCGTCGCCGTTTTGCCGGCGGGTTGCGACAATAATCGACGCAAGGGTGTCGAGGGAATGGTAACCTTGGACGGCGCACCGTTAGCCGATGGCTATGTCAAATTGCTTCCTCAAGAAGGCACCGCGGGACCGGCCGCTGGCGCCGAAATCAAGGACGGTCGCTTTTCGATCGACGTAACCAAAGGTACTTTCACCGGCCTTTTTCGAGTTGAAATTACCGCCACTCGTTTGAGCAGCAGGACGAACATCGATCCTGACACGGGTGAAAAACATTCTCTCCGAGAGCAATACCTCCCCGCCCGATACAACACCGAAAGTCAACTCACGGCCCAGATCAAGGATGACCAAGCGAACCGGTTGGAATTCAATCTGACGTCGAAGTGACGGGGCGGCCTTCCTCGAACTGCCGTTCCAGCCAGCGCCGCAGAACGTCGAGGACGTAGTCGATTTCCGCCTCGCTCAATGGGCACCCCTTGGAAATGCCGTGCCATCGGGCGAGACAACCGCGGCAGCAAGTGGCCGTCGCGTGCTGGGCGACGAAAATCGGGTGGCCACGCAAGGTCCAAACCGTCTTCGTAAAGAAGTCGGTGGTCCAAACTGTCATCGGGCAGATCAAAAGCAGCCACTGGCGGGCGGAATGGGGCAGCCGGAGTTAAAGTTTCCTGATCTTCGCTAAAACTCCCGCGGTTGACTAGTGGTCACGGCTTTGGTGGGGGCGATTGGATGTCGCGGCCGTCCGGTTTCGGCGTCTTTTTGCCCAAGGAGCCGGCGGGCGGAATGGCCGTTTTTGAACCGGCAGCCGACGCCGCTTTTGACGGCGCTTCGGACCCCGGGGCTGTCGGGGACGG
>JAFGAY010000293.1 GCA_016933425.1 Pirellulales bacterium | reverse complement strand
CTCGTATCGAACAGATCGACAAAACTGTCGAAAAGACCGACATGGCTCAGTTCAGGTTGCGTATGAGTGTGGTGGATGAAGGTCGTTCTTTTACGATAATTTCGCAGTAAATCGTCGAAAGCAATCCGGCAAGGCGGGCCGCGGCATG
This sequence comes from Pirellulales bacterium, assembly GCA_016933425.1. GTDB lineage: Bacteria > Planctomycetota > Planctomycetia > Pirellulales > Thermoguttaceae > UBA11386. The sequence goes on along the minus strand of JAFGAY010000293.1, from coordinate 7,667 downwards.
GGATATGCGTAAAACGGCGATCGATCAACGCGGACTCGATTTTCGAGGAAAACCAGAGGCATTGTCAGTCATGCGGCAAAACCGAGGATTGGGGCGTCATGATGGTTTTACTCTTGTCGAATTGCTTGTCGTGATCGCCATCATCGGCATGCTCGTCGCGTTATTGCTGCCCGCCGTCCAGGCGGCCCGCGAGGCGGCCCGGCGAATGACGTGCGCCAACAATCTAAAGCAGTTGGGGCTGGCGATGCAAAGCTTCGCGAGCAGTCAGGGAATGCTGCCGCCGATGGAGAACAACTATACTCCGCTGGCCCGGATGCTTCCTTACTACGAGCAGACGGACGTCGGCAATCTGTTTGATTTCAACCTGAGCGTGCCCGACGCCGATACTGAGTCGACACGTGCGGCGATTGCGACGCCGGTGCCGATATTTCTTTGTCCCAGCGATGGCGAGGCGGTGATTCACGAGGTCACGTCGACCTGGTCGAGCGCAGCGACGCTCCGCTACGCCGGAACCAATTACGCCATTAACGCCTCGAGCGGAACGGGAATTTCGACGGCGAATATCGATCCATTCATCAATGCCACGGACGGCATCTGTTACAAGGACGCAAAACTCCGATTGCGCGACATTCGTGATGGGCTGTCGAAGACGTTGGCTTTCACGGAAAGTCTGAGAGGTCCCTGCGATTCTCCCTCGACGGACTCGTCGCCCGACATGCAGGTTTACGCTGGCAATCTGGGGTTGAGCGGCACGTCGATCATCATGGAAATGGCGGCGGCAGGCGACGCGGGCGACGTTTCATCGGTGTTGTCGCGGGTCGAGAGTTGGACCGGCACCCGACTTTTCAATTGGTTCAAGCACGATCAATCCTCCGGGGCCGCGCTCAACGGACGCTTCGCGCCCAACAGTCCGGTTCCCGATCTGTGCGCCCGACGGCTGTGGGTTCACGGCGCCCGAAGCCGCCACCCGGGCGGGGTCAATGCGTGTTTTTGCGACGGCAGCGTGCGTTTTATCGAGAATGAAATTCAGCAAGCGACCTGGCACGCCTTTTGGACGCGCAAGGGGAGCGAAGTGATTTCGCTCGATTGAGAGCACGCCTCGCCCGTTGTTGACCGCGCGGCGTCGACCGGGTACACTGCTTTCATCGGTGTTTCTTGATGCCGGCGGCCGGTCTCGACGTGGGTGGGGCCATTTCCGAGAGCATGGTCGAGCGGCGATGTGTTCTTGTCGCCGGGTGTGTTTTTTTATGAGCAGTTTCTCGGACCATTCTCCGCCCGAATTGCGCCATTGGCAGCGGCGCATCTTCGCCTCGGTTTGGATCACCTATTTCGCGTTTTATCTGTGCCGATACAACATGCCGGTGGCCAAAATCCCCATCGGCGAGGCGTTTGGATTTGACAAGACGGGGACGGGCCAGATTCTCACCGTTTGGGCCATTCTGTACGCGATTGGACAGTTTGTCAACGGTCAGTTGGCCGATCGGTTTGGCACGCGGCGGATCGTCACGCTGGGCATTTTCGGCTCGGTCGCCATGAATCTGGCCGTTTTCGGACTCATGTTCTGGGCCGACCCTAAAACGGCCAATCCCACGCTCGTCCACGCGGGCCTCATGATCTTTTGGGGCGCTAATGGGTTTTTTCAAGCGATGGGCTGGTCGCCCATGGTCCGGCTGATGGCCCATTGGTTCCCGGTCGAGGGTCGCGGCAAGGTGATGGGCGTGCTGGGCACGTGCTATCAGTTCGGCGGCGCGGCGGCGTCGCTATTGGCTTTGTTTCTCACCGGCTATTACGTTACTCGATTCGGCGGCGATTGGCGGGCCACGTTTTGGGTGCCCGCCGTGTTGTTCGCGCTGGTCGGATTTGGGTTTTTGGCCGCGGCGCGCAACCGGCCCGAGGACGTGGGACTGCCGCCGGTCGGCCACGACGACTCGCCGCGGCCGAGCCACGGTTTTCGCGAGGGAACGCTTGCTCACAATATTCTTCGTACCGTTCGCAATCCGTACCTTTGGGTTGTTGCCGGGACGTTTTTCATGCTTGACGTGAACCGGTATGGGTTCGTGAATTGGCTGCCCGACTATTTGAAAGACGCGCCGGGCGCCGACGCGGCTCCAACGTTTATGAAATACTTCAAGGACGTGATGAAGTTGTGCATTCATCCGCTGGCCGGGTCGGCCGGGGCCATCGTGGCCGGCTGGGCCACCGACCGTTTTTTCGGCGGTCGCCGGGCGCCGGTCATCGCCGTTCTGCTGGTTTTACTGGGGTGTTTTACGTTTCTGTTTCCGTCTATCGATTGCGGCAACACCGCGCTGGTTGTTGCCGTGGTTGCAATGATTGGCTTTTGCACCTATGGGCCGCACGTTCTCATGGTTGGGCACGCGGCCCAGGATTTCGGCAAGAAGTCGGGCGCGGCGGGCGCGGCCGGATTCATCGACGGGATGGGTTACATCGGCGTCGCCGTGGCCGGGGTTGGCGCCGGCGCGATGATCGAGGCGCATGGCTACACGATAACTTTCCTGACGTTCGGCTGGGCCGCCATCCTCGGTGCCGCGTTGGTGGCCGTCATCTGGCGAGTTAAACCGGCGTCGTAGTAAGCAACGTTTTTTTACCGCTAAGACGCGAAGAGTGCAAAGTAGGACGCCTAATCGCATGAATTCCCGAGAACGAGTCGCGCGAGCGTTAAACCATCAGGAACCGGACCGCATTCCGATCGATTGTTGGACGACCAACGCCGTCGATGAGAAGCTCCTGCGGCATTATGGTTTTACCGACCGCGAGCAATTGCTGCGGCGTTTCGACGTCGATTTTCGTTATGTCGAGGGGCCGAGGTACGTTGGGCCCGCCCCGGCGGTTCACGCCGACGGCAGCGTCGAGGATCATTGGGGCGTGCCGCGCGTGCTGGTCGAGATCGAAGGCGACGCGGGGGCCAAGGCATCGTATCGCGAAGTGCTTGATTTTCCGCTGCGCGGCGCGCGGAGCGTCGACGAGGTGCGCGACTACTTCAAGTGGCCCAATCCCGACTGGTTCGACTATGCCTGCGTCGCCGACCAGGTGGCCGCGGCCCGGGCGACGGGCAAGGTGGTCGTTTTCATGGGCGATCGGATGAACCGCTGCGCCCAGTTGAAACCGGCCATGTACCTTCGGGGGATCGACAAGATTTTTTACGACGTGGCGGTCGAGCCTGAGATTGCCGAGTATCTTTTCGGCCGGATTGCCGATTTTTATCTGAAGTATTTTCGCCGTACGCTCGAGGCGGCCGGCGGGGGCATCGACATCCTGATGATGGGCGACGACTTTGGCACGCAAAAGGGCCCCTTCATGTCGCCCGACATGTGGCGGCGGTTTCTCAAGCCCGGCTTCAAGGCGTTCTGCGATTTGGGGCATGAATTTGGGGCCAAAGTGGCTCATCACTCGTGCGGCTCGATCAAGCCGATCATCGGCGACCTGATCGACTGTGGGCTGGACATTCTCAATCCGTTGCAGCCCGACGTGGTCGACATGGACCATGCCGAGCTGAAGCGAACCTTCGGCGACCGGCTTTGTTTTCACGGGTCGATTTCGATTCAGAAGACCTTGCCCTTCGGCACACCCGACGACGTGCGCGCCGAGGTCCGCCGCCGCCGCGAGACGCTGGGACCCGACGGGGGATTCATCTATTGCACGGCCCACAACATCCAGGCCGATACGCCGATCGCCAATATCGAGGCGTTGTTCGAGGCGTACCAGACGTTGGGGCGGTATTGATATTTTTCGTAACATTTCAGCCGAATGGTGGAAATTCTTGTTAGCCGAGAACATCAGATTGCTGAAGAGACGCAATTTTTCTTAAAATTCCTCCTGGGCAGCCATGTTTTTTGATCCACTCCGTCGTTTTTTCGCCCCGGCCCCTCACGTTCCGCGATTGCCGCCGGAAGAGGTCGCGCGGCGATATCCGATCGAGCGGCTCAACATTCTGACGGCCACGTACTTCGGCTACGCGGTTTTCTACCTGGTTCGCAACAATCTAGGCTCGGTCGCCAAGGACGTCGAGGGGGCGCTGCACTACGACCACACGATGGTTGGCGTTATTCTGGGGGCAAGCGCCGCGTCGTATGGCATCGGCAAGTTTCTGATGGGCTCGCTTTCCGACCGGAGCGACCCGAGGAAGTTCATGGCCTGCGGGCTGCTGCTGACAGCCCTGTGCAACGTGGCGTTTGGTTCGGTGGCCAGCTACCCGATGCATGTGGCGCTTTGGTCGCTCAACGGGGCGATCCAGGGGATGGGTTGGCCGCCGTGCGGGCGGTCGATCGGTCATTGGTTCAGCGTTCGCGAGCGGGGAACCGTTTTTTCGATCTGGAACACGGCCACCAACGTCGGCGGGGGGCTCGCCGGCGTGATTGCGACCCAGGCGACGAAATATTGCGACTGGCAATGCGCTTTTTACTTTCCCGCGGCCATTGCGGCGCTCGGCGCGGTCTATCTCTTCTGGCGGCTGCGCGACACGCCCCAGTCGGTCGGTTTGCCGCCGATCGAGGAGTATCGCGACGACTACACCGCGGCCGAGAAGCTCCACGGCACCCAGGAAAGGGAACTCACGGCCCGGGAACTTTTCGTCGACAACATTCTGAAAAACAAGTATGTCTGGATTTTCGCCGCGGCCAATTTTTTCGTCTACATCGCGCGGTACTGCATGATCGACTGGGGTCCGACGTACCTGCGCGACGTCAAGGGGGCCAACCTCGAGATGGGCGGTTACGCCGTGCTCGTGTTGGAATGGAGCGGCATTCCGTCGACGCTGTTGATGGGCTGGTTGTCGGACAAGATGGGCGGGCGCCGGGGGATGGTGAGCCTTTTGTGCCTTGGACCGACGCTGTTTGCGCTGGTTGTTCTGTTTCTCACGCCGGCAGGCCACCTTTGGCTCGACTATCTCATGCTGGCCATGCTTGGTTTCTTCGTCTATCCGCCCGTCATGCTCCTGGCGCTGGTGGCGCTTGACCTGACGTCGAAAAAGGCGGTGGGGACGGCGGCCGGTTTCATTGGCATGTTTGGCTATCTCGGCCGCACGACGCTCGGGGCGGGCGTCGGATGGATCGTCGATTTTTTCGGACGGCGTTTCGGGCTGGAAACCGGCTGGAACGTGGCCATTGGCGCGGTCATCCTCTGCACGCTCATCGCGATTGGGTTATTGAGCTTTACCTGGCGCGTGCGGCCGAAGGGGTAGGCTATCGGCGGTTCGGTCGAGGCGCCTCGGGCGCAAGAAAACACTCCGCGCCCCTGCGCCTCCGCGCGCTACATTGAAATGATGGCTCGCGCGGAGGCGCAGAGGCGCGGAGATAAGGGGCAGGAAACCCGAAACGGCTCGGATCGCCCGGTTCACTTGCCCTTGGTCTCGCCGCCCGATTCGCCGGTGAGTTGTTCCTTGCGCGGCCAGAAGCGGATGGTGAAAACGACGCCGAACACGGTGAGGAATATTCCCCACCAGAGCGTCACGTTGTATTCCGCCTTGACGACCTCGGGTGGATGGAACAATCCATAGATGCCACATCCGGTGATAAGTACGCCATAGACAGCGAACAAAGCACCGACAAAGAACCAAATCGTAATTGTGCGTTGGGGTTTATCGCTCATGGTATGATTTTTCAGCCTCTTTACCAGAAGATAATGTTCAAAACGATACAGATACCCAGTAGGACAAAGCCCCAAAATGCGGGCTTTTTGAACCATGGCAGATGAGCGTGCGACGGGATATCGGTCTCGCCGAAACACAGATTCTTCAATTCCGAGATTGGTTTTGGCTTGGTGAACAAACTGACGACGACGACGACGACGACCGTGGTTGTGAAAGTCCAGACGGCCATCCAGACGTTGGCAGGAATGTCCTTGGTATCCGGCGAAAACGTGATGTAGATCAAGTGTTTCGGATTCATGGTGTCGATATCCCACGCTTGGAGCGCAGCGATTTTCTCGGCGGTCAAATACTTCGCGTAACTCTCGGGGGTCTCGGGGAACCAATGCACAAAGAGGTACATTCCCAGGCAGACGAGAATCCCGCTGAGCAAGCCCCAGAAAGCGGCGGGCGCCGTCGCGCGTTTCCATAACATGCCGAGAATCACCGGCACGAACAAGGGAACGATAAACATGACGAATAGCAACTGGGAAAGCGCCATGATCGTTTCAAAATGCAGGCAGACGTAAGCCGCCCCGATGCTGATGAAAATTCCCAGCAGCGAGCAAATGCGGCCCATGGTGACGTAGTGTTTGTCGCTCGCGTTTCGGTTGATCAGCGGGCGGTAAATGTCGTAGGTCCAGACCGTGGCAAACGCGCTGACGTTTCCGGCCATGCCGGCCATGAAGCCGGCGATGAGCGAGGTCACGCCCAGACCCAGCAGTCCAGGTCCACAGTATCGTTTGAGCAACAGGGGCAATACGTCGTTGTAGCTGTAGGCCTCGCCTGCCTTGACGAGTTCATGGTTTTGTGGCAATAACGGCTCGCTCAAAACGGCCAGTGCCAGCAGGCCCGGCACAATGACGATGATGGGCACCAACATCTTGAAGAACCCACCGATGATGGTTCCATTCTGAGCGCTGGGCAGGTCCTTGGCGGTTAGCACGCGCTGAACAACGAGGAAGTCGGTCGTCCAATAGCCGAACGAGATGGCCAATCCCCAACCCAGCACAATGGCCGCCCAGTGCATGCCGGCTGGGTTGGTCGAGGCGTCTCCCATCGCCCCCCACATCGACATGTAGTCGGCGGCTTTCGCGGGAATATCGGGATGAATCTGGGCAATGTTGGTTTGGATCCGTTGGACCATGCCGTCCCAACCGCCCGTTTCGATCAGCCCGACGACGGGAACCATGAGGAAGCCAAACCAGATCAAGAAGAATTGAAGCACTTCGTTGAAGATGGCCGAGAGCAATCCCCCGGCCGCCACGTAAAGCGCCACGGTGATTGACGCAACCCAAATACTAAAATTGAGGTCCCATCCGAGGATGACCTTCATGACAATGGCCAGGCCGAACATATTGATGCCGCTCATGAACAACGTCATGAACAGGAAGGACAGGCCCGACAGGCTGCGCGAGGCCTCGCTGAAACGGAGCCGCAAGTAGCCGGGCACCGAGTGGGTTCGGCAAATATGGTAAAACGGCATCATCACCAGCGACAAAAAGACGATCGCCGGAATGGCCCCGATCCAATAGGCATGGTTCATCAACATGCCATGCTGATAGGTACTGCTCGAATAGCCGATCGTCTCTTGGGAGCCCAAGTTCGTCGAAATGAATGCCAATCCCGCCACCCAGGCCGTCATCCCGCGCCCGGCGAGAAAGAAATCCTCGCCCGTCTCGGCGAACTTCTTGAGATAGAAGCCGATGCCGAGCACCAAGGCGAAGTAAAGAGCAATGATCACCATGTCGACCGGGGTCAAGGTGACATCTAGTTGTTTAACCTTGACCTCAACCTCCGCCGTCGCCAGCATGGCCATCTGCGAGAGGGCCTGTAATGATGCATTCATGTGCACTATTCTCTTGAAAAGAGGCTAAATACCGTTCATTTCACTCGCCCTGCGGGCCAGTTGCCGTAGCGAGGGCGGGATTAATCCTTCAAAACCGATTCGACCTTGGGCAGCACGTTTTTGTCGATGCTTTCGTCGGTGTTCTCGGCGTTGACGCCATCCAGCAGCCACCAGTCT
>JAFGAY010000292.1 GCA_016933425.1 Pirellulales bacterium | reverse complement strand
TCTGGCTTGCGATTGTCCGAAGCCGTGGCCCTGGACTGGACCGATGGACCGTTTGTCCTGGACACGTTGGGGCGTCACCCTGCGTTTGTCATCGACGCGGCCGGGCAGAAATCCCGGCGGTCGGAAGTGGTGCCATGTACACCGGACTTCGGGCAGTGGATATTGGCTGAGACGCCCGAAGTCGATCGGGTGGGGCGGGTGTTTCCGATCGTCAACCACGAGACGGGCCAGCCTGTAAGCGCGCATCGGGTTGGCGAGATTGTTTGCAAGATCGGCCGCAAGGCGGGTATCGTTGTGGGCGAGACGGAAAGGGTCAGAAAGGACGAAGCCGGTAATCTAACCCGCGAGACGGTCAAACTGTTTGCCGGGGCCCATGACCTACGCCGTGGTTTCTGTACCCGATGGTCCAAGCGGGTCATGCCTGCGGTTCTAAAGCGGCTTGCCCGCCATTCTGATATAAGCACCACAATGGGCTATTACGTGTCCCTAGGTGCCGACGACATGGCGGCCGACTTGTGGGCAAACCACGGGCCGGAATGTTCACCCGGCGGGTTTGGCAACAATGTTGGCAACACTACCGAGGAAAAGGCCCATGCTGGCAAGTAGTGTCTTGACGGAAGTTGTTGTGGGTTCACACCTTATGAAGTGGACAGGGCCGGGGTTGAACCGGCGACACCTGGATTTTCAGTCCAGTGCTCTACCAACTGAGCTACCTGTCCCCCACGCTTGTCGCGGAACGCCGGGCTCGGCTCGCCCGGGCAAGCGTAAACAGTGTAGTATAAGGCTGTCGCGCGGCCTGTCAAACGGGGGTGGCTCCCTTTACGCCAGGAATCGGCGTTTGCGTTCCTTGTCATGCCATTTACCTAACGAACTGGTTTTAAAACCACTATTTCTGGTGGTTGCCTCGACGGGACTTTTTCTGTGGCGGCCGGGCCGAGGTATTGTGGGGCGTGGTAAGGCGACGGCAACGCGAACGGGTCGATTGGCCGATTGGTTCAGAGCCAACCGGCCAGCCAGGCGACTGCCAACGACAGCAGCACGAAAAGCACGGGCAGGCCGATCAGCACCAACGCCGGTGGGGCTAGCGACAATAATGGTTCGCCGCGCGGGGTGGGAATCTGGCTTGGCAGCAGCGGCCGGGTCTCGTCGTCGGCCGACCCGACGGCCTGCGTGATTTGGCTTTGTTGTCGATGTTCTTCCCGCCAAAGCTCGGGCGGATCGTCGATGCCGGGCGAAAGGTCTTGGGTGTCGTGCAGGTTTTGCGCGCCGGCGGCCACCGGCCGGCGCCGGGGGCTCGAAGCGAAAACTTTGGCCGGCGGCGCGGCGCGGCCTTTGAGGGCCTCGGGTATGGGGCGCGGCTGGCCGACCCAGGGCGCCAGCCGGGAAACGACCTCGGCCGCCGTGCCGATTCGTTCGCTCGGATTTTTCGCCATCATATCGGCCAGAACTTCGACAAATTCGACGCTCAGGGTTGGATTGAGCAGGCGTGGGTCCAGCGGGTGAACCTGGCAGTGGGCGCGGGCCTTGTCGGCGGTCGAACCGCCGGGAAACGGGACCTTGCTCGTCACGGCGAAGTAGAGCGTGCACCCCAGCGAGTAAATGTCCCAGGCCGGCGTGGGGGCCCAAGGGGTTCGGATGTGGTCGGGCGAGAGATAATCGGCCGTGCCCACGATTTTGCCAAACTGGGGATCGGTCCGAGGATCGGCCACCATCGAGCCGGCCAGGCCGAGATCCGACAGTTTGGCCCGGCCATCAGGCGTAACCAGCACGTTTCCCGGCTTCACATCGCGGTGGACCAGTCCCTGCTGGTGGGCGTGTTCGAGCCCCTGGGCGACTTGGGAAATGATGCTGGCGGCGGTTTGCATGTCCATGGGGCCCGTCCGGCGGACGAGTTTGCGTAGATCGGTGCCGTGGACGTATTCGGAAACGAGGTAGTAGACGTTTCGGTCGTAGCCGCCGTCGAACGCTCGAACCAGGTTTTCGTGGCTCAAGCTGGCCTGGGCGCGGATTTCGCGGGTAAAGCTTTCGATGGCCTCGGGGGTGGATCGGTGGCGTGGGAGGACCTTGATGGCCACTTCACGGCCCAGCACGTTGTGCTGTGCCAGGTAGACGTGGCCCATTCCGCCGCGGCCGAGCGAATCGACGATGAGATAGGGTCCCAGATGGAACTGGTCGCGACCCTCGAGCAATTGTTTGGCTTGCCAGGCATTCAGGGCGCCGAGTTCGACCAGTTTGTCGGCGAGCTGTTTTTGTGCCCGGGGATCGTCGGGCGAATCGGGGTCCCAATTCCACGCCAATCGGGCGAGGGCCTGATCGAGTTGCGATTCGGTCAGCAGGCCGCTGGCCAGCGCGCAACGTTCAAAATTCGATCGGGGATGGGGGGACATGAAGAAAGATACGGGTGGAAGAACAAAGTGATGGGTTTTTGCCAAATCGCGTCGAGGGGGCCGACATTAGTCAGTATACCCCGGGCCGGTGGAACACTGGCTAATTGCACCCGCTATTGCGTTTTTCACGGGAGGTGGGCCGAAATCGCAAGTCTTTATATGGCAATGGGTTGCGATTGTTTTTAGGTTGATTTGCCATGGAGCGTTCGGAGTCACATGGGATGGGCGATGAGGGCGTTTTAGCTGGGCAGGGTAAATCGCCGCCATGGGGGTGGGACGGGGGCTTCAAATTCAACGGGGTTTCCCCCGACGGGGTGGGTGATTCGTAGTCGTCGCGCGTGCAGGGCGATGCCCGAGGGCCAAGGATGGGTGCTGCCGTATTTTCGGTCGCCGAGGATGGCGTGGCCCCAGGTGGCCAGTTGGATGCGGATTTGGTGCTTGCGGCCTGTTTCGAGCGAGATTTCCAGCAGCGTGCAGTCGTCGAACGCGGCGAGCCGGCGGTAGGCGAGCCGGGCCTGTTGGGCTCCGGTAAAGGTTGGGCCGACGATGTGCATCCGCCGGTGACGTTCGTCGTGGGCGAGCCAGTCCTCGCAGCGGCCTTCGGGGGGAAGGTCGATTCCTTCGACGAGTGCCCAATAGGTTTTTTCGACGGTCCGGTTTCGGAATTGTTCGGTGAGTCGGCGGGCGGCCTTTGAGGTACGCGCGAGGAGGACGACGCCCGTCACGGGGGCGTCGAGCCGGCTGAGGATTCCCAGGTAGACGTTGCCCGGCTTGTGGTAGCGTTTTTTGATGTATTTTTTGGCCAGAGTCAGGAGCGACTCCCGGTCGGGCGCGACCCCCATGGTCGGCAAGCCGGCCGGTTTGTTGAGCACCAGCAGATGGTTGTCTTCGTGGAGAATTTCAAGCGGCGGATGTTTCATGAGAAGGGTTTTGAGTCGTCAGGAGTAACCGGGTATGTTTGAGAAGGAAAAAGGGAAAAGGGGGGAAATGGAAATACGGAACGAGAAAGAAACGGTTTGATCCCATGTCAAACCTTTTGTTTTTCCACAATAATGGACCATCTGGAAAAAAGCGAGAAGGTTAATTTGTGAATTCATCGGATCAACTTCCCTGGCGTTTGGTTCTGGCGAGCCGGAGTCCTCGGCGACGGGAACTGCTGCGCGAGGCGGGCCATGTGTTCGCGGTGTGCCCGGCCGACGAGGAGGCGGAGTCGGGCGTCGATGAGGGTCTGGGGCCGGATCGGCTGGTTCAAGAGTTGGCCTACCGCAAGGCGGCCTGGGTTGCGGAGGCCATCGTGTCGGGCCGACTCGCGCCGTTTCCGCTTGATTCTCCGTCGCGGCTCATCGTGCTGGGTTGCGACACCGTGGTCGAATGCGACGGCCAAGTGCTCGGCAAGCCGGTTGATCGGGCCGATGCCCGACGCATGCTCGAAGCGTTGCGCGGCCGTCGCCATCGGGTTGTCAGCGGGCTGTGTCTGTGGCCGATCGGCGAAGAGGAGCCGCGCGTCGGATTGGCCGCGACGACGCTGCGGATGGATCCGATCAGCGACGGCGAAATTGACGAGTATCTGTCCGGGGGGCAGTGGCGGGGGAAGGCCGGGGCTTTTGGTTATCAGGACCGCACGGGTTGGATTCACGTGGTCGAGGGAAGCGAGTCGAACGTTGTCGGGCTGCCGATGGAACTGCTTGCCACGATGCTTGGGGCGTGAGCCGTGGGGCGTGGTGTTCGAGGCTGGGTTGGGTAGTTGCCAAACCGTATTCCACCGGGACAAGCCCGGTGGGGGTTTTTTAGTTGTCAACGCTGCGGCCGGTAGTTGGCAAACCGTATTCCACCGGGGCAAGCCCGGTGGGGGTGAAAAAAAGGAGCCGCCACGGCCACGAGTCCCGGGGCGAGGCGAACCGGGGGGTTCGCCGGGCCGTTTGGTCGGGCATCGCGGTCGGGCGGCTGATTGGTTTTGATCCGAGCCACGCGAGTCGTGGTTAGACCATGTCCTTGAGGTTCTTCAGAGGACGCACCTTGACCTTGTTGTAGGCGGGTCG
>JAFGAY010000291.1 GCA_016933425.1 Pirellulales bacterium | reverse complement strand
CCTCGGCGATTTTGAGGGTCGGCAGCCAGGGGTCCTCGGTGATTTGATAGAGACGCAGATCGGCGTAGGTCGACAAGCCCTGGCCGGTCGGGTTGGTCACGTAGGTGCTTGTATCGGTCTCGACTTGATACACATGGCCGTTCAGGGTGATGTTGGTCGCGGCGACATGGGCGGCGGTAAGGACCCAGCGATAGCCGAGGTAGACGCCCGTCGCGCCGTCGCTTTTGACCCCCACGTTGGCGAATCCAAAATCGTCGACCGGAGCCGTGGTGTTTCCGATGGTTGTTGCGACCATCACCGCCCGGGCCTGGCGAACCGGCAGGCACGCGAAAACCAGCGCGAAAATGACACAGGCCCAAGGGCCATGGCCGAGCCGGCTCATGATTCTGTTCCTCGAAGACCACGGCCCCACGGAAGAGAATCCGCCGTGCGGGCGGACAATTCTATTGAAATCGAAGGTGATGGGGAAGTCAAACGGAAGGCGTCCGATAGGTGGGGCTAGTGGATAAACAAGTCGGCCGGGCGATCAGTTTCTTTGCACCCGGTCGAAAGGGCCCCGCCAATAGGGGGAACTCAGGACGCCTTGTCAAACGGCCGCTGAGCGATTAACCTCGTTCGTTTAGCTTTGTTTCGGAATCGCCTCGGAATCGCCATGGTCGTAGCCCGAGAAGACTGTCAACGCATCGTCCTTACCGGCGTGGGCCTGACCGCGCCGAACGGCAACTCGCCGGCCGAGTTTCGCGAGGCGCTCCTGGCCGGCCGGAGCGGGGTGTGCGAATACGAAATCCGGTATTTCGGCAAGACGGTCGCCGGCGTATGCGACTTCGACGAACTGCGGCATCAGCGACGCAAGGAGGTCCGCCGGGGGACCCGGGCCGGCAGCATCGGCATTTATTGTGCCCGCGAGGCGCTGGCCAGCGCCGGCATCGACTGGGACAACAGGGACAAGTCGCGAGTGGGGGTATTCGTCGGCGTGACCGAGCACGGCACTGTCGAAACGGAAAACGAGATTTACGAGATCAAGGCCTACGACTACGATTGTCGCTACTGGTCGCACCACCACAATCCGAGGACTATTGCCAACAATCCGGCCGGCGAGATCGCCCTGAACCTGGGCGTGACCGGCCCCCATTACACGCTGGGCGCCGCCTGTGCGGCCGGCAACGCGGGCCTCATTCAGGCGGTTCAGATGTTGCGGCTGGGCGAGTGCGATTTGGCCTTGGCCGGCGGGGTGTCGGAAAGTATTCGTAGTTTTGGAATTTTCGCCGGTTTCAATAGTCAAAACGCCTTGGCTCGGCACGAGGACCCGACGAAGGCGTCGCGTCCTTTCGACCGCGACCGCAACGGCATCGTGGTGGCCGAGGGCGGATGCCTTTACACGCTCGAACGGTTGTCGGAGGCCCGGGCGCGCGGCGCGACGATCCTCGGCGAGGTGGTCGGTTACGCCATGAACACGGACGCAACTGATTTTGTTCTGCCCAATGCCGAGCGCCAGGCCGAGTGCATTGAGATGGCGTTGGCCCGGGCCGAACTGGCCGCGGATCAGATCGACCTGGTGAGCACCCACGCCACGGCCACGCCCAGCGGCGACGTCGAGGAGTGCAAGGCGCTGGCCCGGGTGTGGAACGGCGTCTGCCGCACGCGGTTCAACAACACGAAGAGTTTTATCGGCCACGCGATGGGCGCCGCCGGGGCCCTCGAGCTGGCCGGCAATTTGCCGGCATTGGCCGATCGCGTTTGTCACCCGACCATCAACCTCGACGCGCCCGACCCGGAATGCGAACGCCCGGGCCTGGTTGTCGATGAACCGCAAGAGTTGGACCGAGTGGAGTACATTTTGAATAATTCCTTCGGCATGTTGGGGATTAACTCGGTGGTGATTGTGGGGAAGGTGTGAGGTTGGGGATTTGGGGGATGGTGATTCAATCTTCATTGGTGATTCAATCTTCATTACGGAATTAACGGCATGTGGACTACGGATAACGGGAGGCTCACCCGATGACAGCCAGCGAGATCAGAGAAGCCATTTTGAGCATCCTTTCGGACCTTGCGCCCGACGAGGATCTTAGTCAATTGAAGGAAGACGTTCCCCTGCGCGATCAGCTTGAGCTGGACAGCATGGATTTTCTCGACATTGTCATGGAGCTTCGCAAACGCTATCGGGTTCAGATTCCCGAGGAAGACTACGCCGCGCTGACGAGCATGAAAAGCACCGTTGAATACCTCGAGCCGTTGATGAAGGATTTGTGAGCCGGGGGCTGTGGGCTGTGGGCTGTGGGCTGTTTGATTGTAGGCATTGAGAAGAAGATAAGTTTTTTGAGATTTCAGATTTGAGATTTCAGATTTCAGATTTGAGATTTCAGATTTTCGATTCACGAATATTCCTTGTTTCCGGCTTGCGTCATGTACGACACGATCATTATCGGCGCCGGCATGTCGGGGTTAGCGGCTGGAATTCGGTTGGCCCATTTCAATCGTCGTGTTTGCATTCTTGAACGCCATTCGGTGATCGGCGGTTTGAATTCCTTCTATCGTCACCGGGGTCGCAATTACGACGTGGGACTGCATGCCGTGACGAACTACTCGCCCCGCGGGAGCCGCCGGGGTCCTTTGGCTCGGCTTTTGCGGCAGTTGCGGCTTCGGTGGGACGAGTTGGCCCTGGCCCCGCAGGTCGGCTCGATGATTGCTTTCCCTAGCGTGCGGCTGCGGTTTAGCAACGACCTGGCTCTGCTGGAATCGGAAATCGCGGCCCAGTTTCCGGCTGAGCGCGACAATTTTCGCCGCCTGGTTGCGTCGATGGGCGATTACGAAGAGTTGGATCTGGCCGGCTCGGCGTCGTCGGCCCGGGCCGAAGTTGCCCGATGGATACGCGACCCCCTGTTGACCGACATGCTCTTTTGCCCGTTGCTCTACTATGGCGGCGCGCGTGAGCACGACATGGATTTTGCGCATTTTTGCATTCTTTTTCGGTCGATATTCGTCGAGGGGCTGGCCCGACCGCTGGCCGGCATTCGTTTGATTCTTAAGAAGCTGGCCGATCGGTTCAAGTCGCTTGGGGGCGAGTTGCGGCTTCGGGCCGGCGTTCAGTCGATCGTAGTCAAGGACGACAAGGCTGAAAAAATTCTTCTCGAAGACGGCACCGAATTGGCCGCGCGGCGAATTCTCTCGTCGGCCGGTTGGCACGAGACCATGGAGTTGTGCAACCACGACGCCCAGCGTCAATTGGTTGGCGGGTTGTCGTTCGTCGAGTCGATTTCGGTGCTCGACGCCGAGCCGCGCCGCTTGGGCCACGATCGGACGATTGTTTTTTTCAACGATTCGGACCGGTTTGACTACCGCGACCCGGGCGAATTGGTCGACCTGCGCAGCGGCATCATCTGCTCGCCGAACAATTTTGTCTACGACGAGCCGTCCCGCGAGGGGATGATGCGTATCACGGCGTTGGCCAGCTATGACCGCTGGGCGCAGTTGGACGAGGCCGAATATCGCCTGGCCAAGCTTCGCTGCCACGACCGGATGGTCGCCTCGGCCGTTCGGTTTGTCCCCGATTTTCGATCGGCGGTGATCGACACCGACTTTTTTACCCCGAAAACGATTCAGCGTTTCACGGGCCGCCAGCGGGGTGCCGTTTATGGCGCGCCGCGCAAACGGCCCGACGGGCGGACCCATCTCGACAACTTGTTCATTTGCGGCACCGACCAGGGGCTGGTGGGCATCATCGGCACTCTGCTAAGCGGCGTCGCCGTGGCCAATCGATATTTGCTTGAATAGTGTTATTTGCCGGGTCACGGCCAGGCCTACTTGATCCGTAGGTCAGGCTATGCCTGACGCCAACAATCATCGAACATCGGCATTTTGTCAGGCTATGCCTGACGCCAACAATCATCGAACATCGACATTATGTCAGGCACAGCCTGACCTACACAGAGGATTATGACGCGAGATTTTCTCAAGGGTGTTCGCGACCGTTACGACGTTGTGGTAATTGGCGCAGGCCTGGCCGGCATGACGGCGGCCAACGCATTGGCCCGCGCCGGCCATGGTGTGTTGCTGTTGGAGCAGCATTTCAAGCTGGGGGGTCTGGCGACGTGGTTTCGCCGGCCCGGCGGCCATATTTTTGATGTTTCGCTTCACGGTTTTCCGGTCGGAATGATCAAAAGCTGCCGCCGCTATTGGACCCGCGAAATCGCCGATCGCATCGTGCAGCTCAAGAACATCCGGTTCGACAATCCGATGTTTTCGCTGTCGACCACATTCGATCGCGACGATTTCACGCGGTTATTGGTCGAGCGTTTCCACATTGCTCCCGACGCGGTCGGACGGTTTTTCGACACGGCCCGCGACATGAATTTCTACGACGACCAGGCGATCACGACCCGGGAATTGTTCGATCGTTTTTTTCCGGGCCGCGAGGACGTCGTGCGGTTGTTGATGGAGCCGATCACGTACGCCAACGGTTCGACGTTGGAAGATCCCGCGTTGACCTATGGGATTGTTTTTTCCAATTTCATGTCGAAGGGCGTTTTTACGTTCCAGGGCGGAACCGACCGGCTTGTCGAGGCGATGCGCGACGAGATGGTTCGCAACGGGGTTGATGTCCGCATTCGCGCCAACGTTCAACGGATCCACGTCCGCGGCGGTCGGGTCGAGGCCGTCACGGTCAACGGCCGCACGGTGCCGACCCGCGCCGTCGTTTCGAACGCCAATCTGAAAACGACGATTCTCGACCTGATCGGCTCGGACCGCCTCGACCGCGATTTTGTCGACCAGGTCCGAGCCGTTCGCCTTAACAATTCGAGCACGCAGGTTTACATGGCCCTGGGGGCCGGCCAGATGATCGACGAGAGTTGCGGCGACTTGCTTTTCAGCTCGACCGCGCCCGCGTTTCGGACCGACTTGTTGCTCAGCCGGGACGCGAGCAGCCGCACCTATTCGTTTTATTACCCCAAGACCCGGCCCGAGCGCAACCGCTGCCTGATCGTCGCCAGCACGAACGCGAACTATGCGGATTGGGCCGAGTTGCCGCGCGAGGAATACGAGCTGGCCAAGGGGAATCTTGCCCGATCGACGCTTGACGACGTGGAAAAATACGTGCCGGGGATCCGCGACAAGCTCGACCACGTCGAGGTTTCCACACCGGTCACCTTTCGCCGGTACACCCAGCACGTCGACGGGGCTAGTTTTGGGACGAAATTCGAGGGTCTGGCCGTCAGCCGGGCCTTGCCTGAGCAGATTGCCGGAATGTACCATGCGGGAAGCGTCGGCATCATCATGTCGGGGTGGCTGGGGGCCGTGAACTACGGCGTGATCGTCGCCAACGACGTCGACGCTTTTTTGTTGAAAAAGTAGGATGCGCGCCCGCGCGCGGCAAATGGCCATGACCCAACCGGAAATTCTGCAAGCCATTCCCCACCGCGATCCTTTTCTCCTCGTCGACCGGATCGTCGAGCAGAGCGAAAACCGGATCGTGTGCACGAAGACATTTTCGGGCCGCGAGGATTTTTTCGCCGGCCACTACCCGGGCTATCCGTTGGTGCCGGGCGTGCTGTTGTGCGAGGCGGCCATGCAGGCCGGCGCGATTTTGCTGTCGCGCCACCTGGCGGGTGAAGCCCCGGGCCGGGTTCCGGTGGCCACGCGGATGAACGACGTGCGGTTCAAACGCATGGTCCGGCCTGGCGAAACGATCCGCATGGAGATCGACCTGGTCGAGCGGCTGGCCGGCGCGTTTTTTCTCAAAGCCAAATCGACGGTCGATGGGGTCACGGCCGTTCGCTTTGAATTCGCTTGCACCGCGGCGGAGGCGAGTTTTTGATTTACCGCGAAGACGCGAAGAGCGCGAAGATTTTTTAGCCGGGTTTCGACCCGGCGCACAGTCCACCTAATCCCTAATCCCTAATCCCTAATCCCCAATCCCTCAACTCCCATGGACTTTCTTCAGCTCGAACAGCAAACGGTTCTCATTTTCGGCGTGGCCAATCGCAAGAGCGTGGCCTACGCCATTGGCCAGGCGCTCCAGCAGGCCGGCGCCGAGTGTGTTTACGTCGTCCAGACGGAAGCCATCCGGCGCAACGTCGCCAAGCTCGTCGGCGACGCTGAAATCCACGTCTGCGACGTTCGTCACGACGACCAGATCGCCCAGCTCCGCGAGACCCTGCTCGACGCGGCCCATCAGTTCCAGGGCATGGTTCACTCGATCGCCTGGGCCGATTATTCCGACGGGCCGCTGCCGTTCCACGAGACCGATCGGGCCCGATTTCTCGAAGCGGTCGACGTGTCGTGCTATTCGCTGATCGCGTTGAGCAACGCGATGAAAGATCTATTGGCTCCCCACGGGTCGGTTGTGACCATCTCGATTTCCACGACCCGAATGGCCAGCGAGAATTACGGCTACATGGCCCCGATCAAGGCCGCGCTCGATTCATCGCTGGCTTTTCTGGCGAAGTCGTTCAGCCGGTTTTCGGAAATTCGATTCAACGCCGTAGCCCCGGGACTCTTGAAGACGTCCGCTTCGGCCGGCATTCCGGGCTACGTCGACGCTTATCTTTTCGCCGAGCAAGTCATTCCGCGAAAACGCGCCTTGAAGACCGACGAGGTGGCCAACGTGGCCGCGTTTTTGCTGAGCCCGCGTTCCCGGGGAATCAACGCCCAGACGATCGTCGTCGACGCGGGCATGTCGATCAACTACTTCGATAGCGAGTTGATCCGGCGGGCGATGCGGCCGGAGAAGAAGTAGGCGGGGGGTCGCGCGCGGGCTTCCGCTCGCGGCTATTACCATTCGACTGCGAGCATCAGCACGTTGATGCCGGAGCCGATGCCGAGCATTGCCACGCGGTCGCCGGGCTGGACGTGGTCGTTTTCGATGCCCGCGGCCATGGTGACCGGCAGGGCGACACTGCCCGTGTTGCCGAGCCATTCGAGGGTGGTGTAGTCGATGGCCGTGTCCAGCCCCAGCGATTCGAACAGCAGTCGGCGATGGGCCCGGCCGACCTGGTGGCAGAAGGTTTTGTCGATTTGCGACGACTCCCAGCCCAAATGGCGGCAGAACCGAGCGAAGCACGTTTTAGCGGCGGCCACGCCTTCGCGCATGAGCATTTCGGAGTCGGTGTCCATGAGGAGTCCCGCGGCCTGGCTGCCTTGCTGGTCGTAGCCGCCGCGGCAAAGTTCGCAGTGTTGGGTTGCCGCGCCGGCCACGCCGCCCAGCAACCGATGGCCCGACCGGCTCAGCTCGCGATGGACCAGAAGAATGGCCGCGCTGGCCGACCCGATGGTGAGCGAGGCAAATGCCGGTTTGACGTCGTTGCGGGTGAGCGACTGGTCGGCGTTGAGTTTGTCGATGGTCGATTCGACCAATTCGCGGCTGCTCTCGGTTCCCACGACCAGGCCCGCCCGGATCTGGCCCAATTCGATCATATTGGCCACCTGGACCATGCCGTCGAGCAAGCCCAGGCAGGCGTTCGACACATCGTACAACAGGCACTCGGGCGGCAAATGCAGCCCATGATGCACGCCGGCGGCCGTGGCCGGTTCGATGAAGTCGCGGCAGACGGAGCCGTGGACCAGCGCGCCGATTTGGGCCGGGTCGATGCCTGCCCGGCGAATGGCTTCGCTGCCGGTTGCAATGCTGATTTGCCCCGGCATGGTTGCCCGGGGCCAGAAGCGCCGCCGGCCGATGCCGCTCATCATTTCGAGTCGTCCCTCGGGCAGGCGCAGCCGTTGGTAGAGCGGCGCGAGCCGGGCCTCGATCTCGTCGGACGTAACGATCTCGTCCGGCAGACCGTGGCAGATCGTTTCGAGACAGACGTTTTCATAGCGGAAGTGCATCGGCATCGCTCTCCGAAAACCGAACCGCGACCGTGAGGGGTCGGCCAATCGACCGGGCGAAGGGGAACGGGCGTCCTTTTCCCTACGTCGAAGCCGTGGACGAGCCGTTCGATTTTTCGAGCGCCTTGATTTTGGCGACGCGCCGTTCGTGGCGTCCGCCGTCGAACTCGGTGTTTAACCAGATTTCGACCAGGCGATCGACAAGCCGTTCGCCGAGGATGTCGCCCGAGAGGCACAGCACGTTGAGATCGTTGTGTCGGCGGCTCATTTCGGCCGTGAGATAGTCGTGGCAGGGGGCCGCGCGAACGCCTTGGAATTTGTTGGCCGCGATCGACATACCCAGCCCGGTTCCGCAGATGAGGATGCCGCGATCGACCTCGCCCCGGCTGACGCGGCCCGCCACCTGGGCGGCGACGTCGGGATAGTCGACGCATTCTGTGTCGCCGGAGCCGACGTCGACAACCTCT
Organism: Pirellulales bacterium; assembly: GCA_016933425.1. GTDB lineage: Bacteria > Planctomycetota > Planctomycetia > Pirellulales > Thermoguttaceae > UBA11386. Next base: position 14,852 of record JAFGAY010000291.1, on the reverse strand, counting down.
TGGCCGAGTCGGTGGAGCAAACCAACGACCTTCAGACGCATACTCACTCCGCGATGATCGCTGCCGACCGCAATCCGCATCTCAACGGCTCTCCTTCCTCTATCTTTACAGGGACTTCACCCGAGCATCGCCACCGCGACACAGGCAAAACGCCAGGGGGCAAGCCACCAGCCTGATCGATTGCCTTTAACGGGCATTCTTCCAATTTTAGGTCGTGGCGGCCGGGCCCGCAATGAGACCCCCCATGCTCGGGCAAAAATGGGGAAAGCCTTGTTTTTGTGAAAATAGGGGGTAAATCGCAGCCGCGTAGCGGCGTAATGTGAATAGCCGGGGGTGAAACCCCCGGGTATGAGGTTCCGAACCAAAGAAAAAGCCGCGTAGCGGCGTAATTTTGGTCGCGGACAATGGTAATGCCGCTACGCGGCATCGTGCATGCAATCATGTTTTCCGGGGGTTGCGCTGCGCTTCACCCCCGGCTATTCACATTACGCCGCTACGCGGCGGTTATTGTACTTCACCCCCGGCTATTCACATTACGCCGCTACGCGGCGGCTAGTCATGTTTTGCCGTTACGCGGCTATCCCCGGGGTTTCACTCCACATGCTTCCTGGGCTCGGCGCAGCACTTCGGCCGCCTTTTTTCTTGCGTGGGAAGCCCCGTCGCCGAGGACCTGGCGAACTTGTTCGGGCCGCGATTCGAGTTCGGTACGTCGTTCCCTCGCCGGGGCGAAATGTTCGACGGCCGCTTCGGCCAGTTTTTTCTTTACCTCGCCATAGCCGAACCCACCGCGTCGGTAGAGGGCCGCCATTTCGTCGCGTTGCAGGTCGGTGGCAAAAAGCGAGTAAAGCTGGAATAGATGGTCGCCTTCCGGTTCTTTTGGCTCCTCCATGGGGCGCGAGTCGGTTTTGATTCGCATGATTTGCTTGCGCAGGGTCGCCGGCGCTTCGAAGACGTCGAGCGTGTTGCCGTAGCTTTTTGACATTTTCTCGCCGTCCACTCCCGGCACGCGGGCCGAGTGGTCGAGGATTTTTGCCTTGGGCATGACGAAGGTTTCGCCGAAGTGGTGGTTGAAGCTGGCGGCCAGGTCACGGCAAACCTCGATGTGCTGCATTTGATCCTCGCCCACGGGAACCAGGTCCGAGTCGTAGATCAAGATGTCGGCCGCCATGAGGACCGGGTAGTTGAACAATCCCGCGTCGGAGCCCAAGCCTCGCGATTTTTTGTCCTTATAGGCGTGGCACCGTTCCAACAGTCCCATGGGCGTGCCGGTCAGCAGCAGCCAGCACAGTTCGCTCACCTCGGGCACGTCCGACTGGACGAACAGCGTCGCCCGATCCGGATCGAGTCCCAACGCCAGCAGATCGATTGCCGCGTCGAGCGTGTATTGTCGGAGCAGGTTGGCATCGCGAACCGTCGTCAGGGCGTGGAGGTTGGCGATGAAATAGAACGCTCCGTCCGGGTCGCCTTGCAAGTCGATGTACTGCCGCACGGCTCCAAAATGGTTTCCCCAGTGAAACCGTCCCGTCGGTTGAATTCCTGATAATACTCGCATGATTCTGCTTAGGTGGTATGACGTGTCGTTGGCGATTCGGAAACGCGGGGCTTCCGCACCACGCTATTATTCTTGCACTTCACTTCGTGTATTGAATTTCTTACTTTGCGATTCCCAGGCTTCCGACAATTTCTTTTACACTCGCGGCTCCGAATTCCGTGATTGCGGCGGGCAGAGCGTCGAGCACCCGCATCGACACGGTCGGATCGTAGAAATTGGCCGTTCCGATCTGGACGGCCGTCGCGCCGGCCACGAGGAATTCCATGACGTCGTCGATTGATCCTATGCCGCCGATGCCGACGATTGGCACGTCGACGGCACGTCCCACCTGGTAGACGATGCGCAGTGCGATGGGCTTGATGGCCGGGCCGCTCAGCCCGCCGAGCACGTTGCCCAGCCGGGGGCGTCTCCGCCGCCAGTCGATCGCCATTCCCAGACACGTGTTGATCAGGGAAACCGCGTCGGCGCCCCCGTCGGCGGCCGCCCGGGCAATCGCCACGACGTCGGTCACGTTGGGGGTCAGCTTGGCCAGGATCGGCAAACCACACGCCTCGCGGACCCGGCGAACGAGCGTCTGGCAGGCCTGGGCGTCGGTTCCCAGGTCGACGCCGCCGGAGACGTTGGGGCACGAGACGTTGAGTTCCAGGGCTCCCACGCCCGGCAGACCGTCGAGCCGCGTGGCCAGACGAACGAACTCGTCGACGGTCCGGCCGGCGATGCTCACGATGATGGTCGTGCCCAACTCGGCCAGGCCGGGAAGGAGGCGGTCGACAAAGGCCTCGACGCCGTCGTTGTCCAGGCCGATTGAGTTGAGCATGCCGCTGGTTGTTTCCACGGTTCGCGGCGGCGGATTGCCCGGCCGAGGTTCCTGGGTGATGGTTTTCGGCAGAATACCACCCAGTCGGTTCAGGTCGACCAGGCCGGCCATTTCCCGCGCGTAGCCGAAGGTCCCCGACGCGACCAGAATGGGGTTGGCCAGTCGCAACCGGCCCAGTTCGACGGCAAGACAAACGTCGTTCGTACTCACGCGGGTCTCGTTTTGCTCATTGTGAATGGTTGGCCCTAAACCTAGCAGTGTAAACCACTTGCCCCGGCGTGGCAACGGACGCCGGTACATGAAAAAACCCGCCGCCGGAAACCCCGGCGGCGGGTGGTGGTTTAATGGTGATGGCGATGCCCAAGAATTAACTTAGGCCCAAGCGTAATCCGCGCGCGCACCCTCGTGCATAGGGTTTTTTTGTCGGCGGTTTAGATAATTCCGCCGTGAGTCCGGTACGGCGACAAATGGCTTGGCTGATCGAGGAACCAGATGCGTTCCCATTCGTCCGTGATGTTTCGCAAGTCCTCGGACGTGAACAGCAGTTCCTGGGTGCGTCGAACCGGATCGCCCGAGTAAGCGGGAATCACGCAGCCGACGCTCGGCCAGAGCAACGTGCTCAATGCGGCGGCCAAAAGCAGCTTGCGCATGTCTTAACTCCTCCGTGAATAACGTGTTGCATCGCGACGGCGCGGGCAACGTTCCTTTCAAAAGCACCTAGTGATTCGTGTATACTTCCCGATTTCATGATCTTCCGTAGGTCAGGCTGTGCCTGACAATAAGCGTGTCAGGCACAGCCTGACCTACGGAAAATCAAATGTTATTCTTGGACGTCCACTTACCAAAACCGCGGGCATTCCTCGTGGGCATCCCTTTTCGCGAGAAGGTCACGAGGTTTGGATAAGGATTTTTTTACCGGCGTCATTTCGTCCCGAGCGGGATCAGGTTGAGATAAGTCGTTCGCCGACAGTCCTTTTTCGCGACTTTGGTTGAGTGGGTTTGGGTCGCGCGAATAAGGCCGTCAGACGAATTTCTGGTGCCGGTTGTTGTTTTTCAAGCGACTAGGCTGGACGGTTGGGTCTCATGAGCCAGCAGCGCCATGATCGTAAGCTGTTGATGTTCCGGAGGTTTCGCGTACCGGCGGCGTGGAAGCCGCGGTTGCGGCGGCACGCGCTTTCGCGGCGGCTTGACGTTCCAACTCGCGCACGCGTTTCTCCATTTCCTTGCCGGGTTTGAAGGTGACGACGAATTTTTCCGGGACGAAAACGTCGTCGCCGGTCCGGGGATTTCGAGCTTTGCGGGGAGCGCGTCGTTTCACCTCGAAAACTCCGAAATTCCGCAGTTCGATCCGTCGGTCCTCCACCAGCGTTCGCACGATCGCGTCGAACGTTTTCTGGACAATTTCCTTCGTCTTGAGTTGGGTCATCCCAATCTCTTCCGAAATGGTCCGAACGATTTCTTTCTTGGTCACGACTCGAATCTCCCTCGGAATAGGCGTCGCCAACCTCCAGGATGCGGCGGCAGCTCGCACCGCCGTATATCGCTCCAAGTGTAGGTGGCATAACGACTAGTGTCAAGATCAATCACCATCGTGAGACGACGTACACGCCGTCCGAGCCCCCCTGGCGGGATGGTCGTAGGACGTGTGCCGGCAAATCGGCCACTTTTGGTAAGTGCTTATTGTCAAAGATCTTATCGATCCGAACACCCCGGGAATCCTATCCAAGGGCACGTAAGACATGGTTTGTCAAAGACTTCCGACAAAATTTGTCCTGGCCGATGGACGGACCGGGCGCAAAGCCACTGCCGAGGCTCGGGTAACTACCTGCGTGTATCGGCCGAATAATCGGAAAACTCGAGCCATAACGAAAAATCGGAAAAGTCTACACCTGAATCATTACTCGGCATTGCTCGATTTCCTCGAAGGGCACCCGGCGTCCGACGCCCGCTCCGGGACAGTCGTTGCACGTTCGAGCCCAGTCGGCGGGGGTTCGCAGGTTCGACGGCCAGAATGGCCAACTTCGGCATTGGCGCGGTCGGACCTCGTAGAGGCTGCACCGGCGGGTCTCGGCGTCCAGCAGCACGCAATCGCCGTTTGAACGTTCGCGCAGCGTCCGGCGGCGGCCCTCGCAGCGCACGAATTTTTTTTCAAAATCCTCCGGCGCCATGCCCAAGGCCGCGGCCATGGCGTTGATTTCATCCTGGTTGACCCAAATGTAGCCTGGCGCGCCGCCGCAGCATCCTCCGCAGCCGGTGCAACAAAACCGCAGGCCTTCGTGATACCAGGGCGTCTCGTTCATGTGGTGAGCAGCTCCTTGCCGCTGGTTCTCAGCAGCGCGTTGAATTCGGGCATCAGGCCATAGGCCATCGCCAGTAGTTTGATGGGGTGGACGGTAGGTTTTGTCGTGCCTTGTTCCATTTGCATCCGGCACGCGCTGCACTCGGTCGCGCCGGCTTGGATGGCCGGATCGCGGAGGGCCGAAATCAGCCCCCAGCCGATTCGCAAGCTTGTGCGATAGTTTTTCGCCTTCAGGCCGAAGGTTCCGGCCATGCCCGAGCAGCCGGCGTCGATGGAGACGACCGCCAGGCCGGGAATTAGCCGCAGCAGATTCTGGCCGGGCGCGCCCACGCCCATGGCCGCGAGGCGGCAAGGGAGGTGGTAGCCGATCGTCGCGTGGATGGGGCGGAAATCGAGCCGCAGTTTTCCCTGGGTGTGCATTTTCCAGAGATACTGGCAGGCGTCGCTTGTATTTTCGGCCACTAGCCGCGTTTCGTCGTCGTCGAGCAAGTTGACGTATTCCCGTTGGAGCGTCAGCGCGGCGGCCGGCTCGGTTGCGACGACGTGATAGCCCTGGCGAACGGCGTCGGCCAGCACGGTCACGTTGCGATGGGCAATCCGCCGGGCGAAGTCGAGATCGCCGAAGGCAATGGCGGTGGTTCCCGCCTGCCGCTGTTTCGGGGGCACGTAGACGGCCACGCCGTGGTATTTCAAAATGGCCACCAGGGCCTCGGCCAGCTCAGGGTCGTGGTAATTGGCGTAGGTATCGACCAGGTACGCCACTTTCAGGTCGCGCTGGCGGCGCGGCTTGGTGAGGCGCCGCCGGGCGGCCCGGCGCAGAAAGCTCCTTCGGGCGACCGGCGGCAGTTTTCGTCCTGGGGCAATCCCCAGAATTCGACTCAGAAGCCACCGCATTTGCCGGTTGCCCAAGGCCCAGTTGGCCAGGCGCGGCGCATGGGACGCCGCCGCGCTGAGCCGGTCGAGCCGGGTCATCGCATGGTCGGCCAGCCGCAGTCCCTTCGACGCCACGTAGGCCCCCTTCCCTTCGGCGATCAGTCGTGGAATATCGACCTTGCGCGGGCACTCGACGCGGCACATGTGGCACCCGAAGCATAGGTCGGCGATTCGTTTGAATTCCTCGCTCGATAGGTTTTGCAGATCGAGACGGCCGGTCAACATGCCTCGCATGAGGCTCGCCTTCGCCCGGGGCGACGATTCCTCGGCCGCCGAAATGCGAAACAGCGGACACATGCGATCCTCGGGCGATTGGCTCCGGCATTCGCCACACCCGTTGCACTGGTCGACCGCGGCCGCAATGCGTGAGGGCTCCCAGTCGAGTTGCAATTCGACCAGGTCGCGCAGTCTCTCGGGTCGCTTGTCGCCCGCCGCCGGGTCCTCCTTGGGCGACGATCCGACGAGCACCGGCCGCAAGTCGCGCGTGAATTGGCTCCAGCGTCCCTCGACGATTTTGCCGGGGTTGAGCAGTCCGTCGGGATCGAAAGCCCGTTTGATGTCGCGCATCACGTCGAGCAGTGGTCCCAACTGTCGTTGGACAAAGGGCGTTCGGACCAATCCGCAGCCGCGTTCGGCGCAAATGGTCCCGCCGATCAGAATCACCTCGTCGTAAAGCTCTTCGGCGACTCGGCGCATCTTCTGCACGTCGGCCGGATGGGCCAGATCGAGAAACGGGTGGAAGCTCAAATGGCCGGCGAGCACGTGTCCGGAGAGGCACGCGGTAACCTCGTGCCGCTTGAGAATGTTCTGGCTCCGCACCATGAAATCGGCCAACGATTCGGGCGGCACGGCCAGGTCGTCGAGGACGGGCACCGGCCGGGCCAAGCCGCCGGGCCGAACCGGGGCCGACGGAATCCCCGCGGCCAGGCGCCAGAACAAATCGACCTCGTCGGGTTCGACGGTCTGACGCGCGCCGAAGGCCAGCCGGCGGCCGTGGCGAACCTCGTCGATCAATTGCCCCTGCCGGTCTTGAGCCTCCTCGACCCGATCGGCGTCCTGCTCGACGACCAGAACGGCCTCGGTTTCGGCCGGGACGAGCACGTGAAACCGGACCTCGGCCTGGCGGGCGAGGCTCAAATGGCGCCGGTCGAGCAGATCGCAAGCGCACGGCCGGTGGGCGGCGACGCACGGCACCGCTTGCAATGCCCGATCGAGCGAGTCGAACAACAGCAGCGTCACCGCGCGATGCGGCGGGCGAGGCTGGGTGGCCAGGGTCGCCTCGGTAATCGCGCAAAGCGTTCCCTCGCTCCCCACGATCAGACCGGCCAGATCGAGCGTGTTTCCCTGGAGCAGGCCGTTGAGCCGGTAGCCGCAGCCGTCGATCGCGGCGCGCGGCCCGAGGCGGCGGATCACCACGCGGCGCTCGCGCAGCACGGCGACAATCGCGTCGATCAATACCCGTTTGCGAGGGTTTGGGTCCTCGCTGCGTCCGTCGACCAGGGGTTCTCGGCCCACGTCGATCGTCCGGCCGTCGGCCAGCACGACTTGCAATCGTCGGACGTATCGCCGGGTCGATCCTTGTTTTGGCCAGAGGCTTCCGGCCGCGTCGACCGCGATGGCGCCGCCGATGGTGCGGACGGCGCTGCGTGTTGGATCGGCGCCGAACTGCCGTCCGCCGCGTCGCAGATAGGCATTGAGCCTTTCCATGGCAGCGCCCGATTGGACGCGGACCCAGTCGTCGCCCGACTCCAGGATTCGATGGAGGTATCGTGAAAAGTCGACGACCAAGCCGGGGCCGATCGATCCGCCGGAAGCCCCGGTTCCGGCGCCCCGTGCGTGGACGGCGATTTTTTTCTGGGCCGCGTATTGGATTGTGGCCGCGACGTCGGCCGCCGTTCGAGGGCGGACGACGCCCAACGGTCGAATTTCGTAGATGCCCCCGTCGTTGGCGAACAACTGGCAGAAGAGGTCGTCGCACCGGACGTCGCCGGCGACCAGTCCCCGCAAATCACCCTGAATCCGCTCGCTCTGGACGTCCAGTTGTGCCATGCCTAGAGTAGTAATTCAGAAATAGTGGCACATATCCTGTGTATTTTTGGGGAAATGGGTGTCATGCCCACGCTTGGGTGGGCATGTTCTTCGAGGTTTTCCGCATGTCCACGCGAGCGTGGACATGGCACCCAATCCCAAAATCCAATCGTGACGCAACACTAGCTGACCGACGCGATCGGGCGATGCTCGCCGTAGACCAAGGTAAGAAGCTCCGCCCGGGTCGTTTGATTTTTCCGAAAAGCGCCCCGGACGGCCGAGGTAACGCAGACGGCTCCCGGTTTGCACACGCCGCGAACCGTCATGCAGGTATGGACCGCCTCGAGAATCACCGCCACCCCTTTCGCGTTCAATTCGCTCATCAACAGGTCGGCGATCGTTTCGGTCATCCGCTCCTGGACCTGGGGTCGATGCGCGACCGATTGCACCACGCGAGCCAATTTGCTTAGTCCCACCACGCGGCCGTCGGGTAAATAGCCGATATGCGCCTTGCCCATGAATGGGAGCATGTGGTGTTCGCAGAGGCTGTCGAAGCTGATGTCGCGGACCAACACGATCTCGTCGTACTTCTCGGTGAAGAACTTTTGAAGATGGACGCGAGGGTCCTCGTGTAGGCCTCGTAACAATTCGGCGTACATTCGGGCCATGCGCCGGGGGGTCTCGCGCAGGCCTTCACGATCGGGATCCTCGCCGACCGCAATCAGAATTTCACGGACGGCCGCTTCGATGCGCGGCAGGTCAACGTGGTCCGCTGCCGAGGGGTTTGGGGGATAATCGGTAGACATGGCCGAGGCGTCCTCATTAACGCAATGCGAAACCCTGCATTGTAGAGCCGCCTGGAAGGAACGTCAATTAGTTCCGCGAAGTGGGGCGATAGGTCAGGCTGTGCCTGACAAATAGGACCGGTTTTCAAGTGTAATGTCGAGATCTGTCAGGCACAGCCTGACCTACGGGTTGTAATACGTACGCCCGCCACGTGGCCCTCCCTATTAGCCGGGTTTCGTTTCGTCCTTTGGCCGTCGCGCGGCGTCGGAGAGCATGGGCCGGAGTTCGTCGACGAAATCCTGGACGTCCTCGAATTGTCGATAAACGCTGGCGAACCGAACATAAGCGACCTGGTCGAGTTGGCGCAAATGGCGCATGACCAGTTCACCCAGGTATCGGCTTTCGACCTCGCTTTCGAAGTTGCTTTCGACGTCGTTTTCGACCGTCGAGACGATGGCTTCCAGCTTGGCGTCGCTGATGGGTCGTTTCCAGCAGGCCTTTTCGAGGCCTGTCTTCAGCCGGACACGGTCGAAGGGTTCCCGAACGCCGTCCTTTTTGATCACTTTGATCAACGTTCGTTCGACGCGTTCATAGGTCGTGTATCGGTAGCGGCACGCGAGGCACTCGCGGCGGCGGCGAATGGCCGCCCCGTCGTCGCTGGCCCGCGAATCAATGACGCGGTCGTTATCTTGCTGGCAATGGGGACACTTCAATGCCCGCTCCTCCCATGATTCCATGCCGAAAGGGAATGCTCCGTGACCACCACTATACCACGCCGGGGGGCAGTCGAGGGAGAGTTCGTCGGAAAAATCTGTGTCGTCCTGGGCGTGGCGCGCCGATGAATTTCAAACCAGTTTCCGTAGGTCAGGCTTTGCCTGACGTGCTTGTCGTCAGGCAAAGCCTGATCCACGGAGCTTATGCAAGGGCCAATACGTTGGTGGAAGGATATTTTTGCTTGGCCGGGTAGTTACCAAACCTTGGTCCACCGGGGCAAGCCCGGTGGGGTTAAGGGTCACTAAAAATAGATTTCAGAAACACGTTCTTACAGCAGCATCCAGATTGCCACGTTCATGTAAATCACGATTCCCATCACGTCGATCATGCTGGCCACGACGGGATTGCTCATCAAGGCCGGGTCAAGCCCTAGTCGGCGAAAAACCAACGGCAGCACGGCCCCACACAGCGTTCCGCAGGGGACCAGCAGGAAGAGCGTTGCCGCAACGACCAGCGCCGAACTCCAAAGGTTGGGTTTGACCTGGTCGTCGGCAAGAGGGGTCTTGCCGTTCGCCACCGAATCTTGCGAAGTCTCCTTGCCGACGGTCGTCGTTTTCGACGAATCCTCGACCATCGTCGCGCTGGCAATGATCTCCTTTTGTGCGGGATAGGCGGACATCACCCCCAGCGCGGTCACGAAACCGATCAGTCCCAACACCGAGCCCAACATGAATCCCAGGCACAATTCGCGGCGTACGACGCGCCACCAGTCGCGTAGGGTGATGTTGCCGGTCGACATGGCCGTGATCACCAGCGTGGCCGACTGGTTGCCTGTGTTTCCCCCGGTCGAAATGAGGAGTGGAATGAACAGGATCAGCCAGGGGATGACGGCGGTTACCCAATCGTACATTCGGAGGGCGAAGGTGGTGAACAAGGCTTCGACGAACAAGATGGCCAGCCAAATTCCTCTTTTCCAGCTTAGGGTCCAGATGCCCGTTTCCAGGTAACCCGCGGTCAACGGGGCGACGGCGACGCTTCGATAGGCGTCCTCGACGGCTTCCTCGCGGACCACGTCGATGACGTCGTCGTGAGTGATGATTCCCACGAGTCGATATTCGTCGTCGACGACGGGAATCGCCAGCAGGTCGTATCGTTCGACTTTTTCGGCCACGTCCTCGCGGTCGTCGGTTGCGTTGGCCGTGACGATATCGCGTTCCATCAGTTCGCCGACCTTGGTATTGGGTTTGGCTGTGAGCAACTGGCGGAACGAGATCAGCCCTCGCAAGTGGTCTTCTTGGTCGACGGCGTACAAGTAATAGATGGTTTCCAGTTCCTCGGCCTTTCGGCGGACCTCGTTGATTGCCTCATGCACGGTGGACTGTTCGTCGAGCCGGGCGAATTCGGTGGTCATTTCGGCGCCGGCCGTGCCCTCGGGATAGGCGCTGAGGCGGAGAATGTCGCGGCGCTCGGCCGTGGGAATCATCGGCATCAACTGCTCGACGATCTCGGGATCGATCTCGGCCAACAAGTCCACCCGGTCATCGGGGGGCATCTCGGCGATCAAGGGCGCGATTTGGGCGGGATCGGTCCGCTCGATGATTTCGACCTGTTTCTCTTCCTCGAAGAAACCGAATATCTCGGCGCGAAGGGCCATATCGGCGTGTTGGAGCACGGCCCAGGCCTCTTCGGCCGTAAGCCCTTCCATGAACTCGGCTGTCCGCGCGGGGTGCAGCGCCGTGCAGAACTCATGCAGCTCGGCCGTGTTGTTTTCGGCCAGCATTTCTCGAAGTTCAGGCAGATAGAGCGTGTTGGTCATGGCTGGTTTTTTTCAATTCACGCGGCACCGCGATTCCTAAAAAAACCGAACCGCGACCGTCACGAAGCGGCTCGAATCTTTAGAGTATGAAGCTCGAATGCCCGACTGTCAAAGACCCGCCCGAGACCGGCCGCTCAACCCGGACTCCAAGGATCCACGTCCGGGGGGGTTGGTTTATGAGGATAGAAGAAGTGGTTCAAAAGATTAGTCTGCACCCCGAAGTGAACCTCTAGCACGCTGCCGACCGTTTGAAACGTACCCAACATGTCGAACCGGCGCGAGTCGTCGTCTAGAAAACCGGTAACGTGGCCTAGCGGTTCCAGGTTCCAGCGAGGATTGCGATAACCTTGGATTTGAGTTCCGGCGTGTCCGAGCCAGTTTGCCCGGGCAAGCGTCGCTTCGACCGGAGCGGGTTCCGGGGAGGGATCGGCGGCCGAGGCGACGACGGGCAAGAGTCCGGCCATTCGCGTTGTTTCGCCATTGGGAGCAACCATTGCTTGGCAAAGCATCGCCAGGCCTCCGCCCTCGGCGTAGATTCGCCGCCCCCATCGTGCATGATTGCGCAGCGCCGTTTTCATGCAGTGATTTTCGGCGAGCGTCCACCCGAAGCGTTCGGGATGTCCGCCGCCCAACAGGACGATGTCGGATTCGGGCGGCAAATGTTCGTCGTGCAACGGCGAAAAATCGACCACGGTCGCCCCGCGCGCCTCGAGCATGTCGAGAGCGCAAGGAAAATAGTGGCCGAACGCCTCGTCGAAGGCCACGGCCACGGTCAATCGCAACGACGAATGTTCGGACCGAAACAGTTTTCCGTCGACCGGACCCAAGGGTTGCGTCTGGGCAAGCTGAAGCAGCAACTCGGCGTCCCACGATCGCGCAAGGTTCTCGCCCAACTCTTCGAGAAGCTCGGGCGGCGGTTCCGCGCCGGGCGGCAACCGGTCGATCCGCCGGCGGAATTCAGCGCCGGCGGGCAGGCTTCCCAACACCGGCGTGCGCCAGACGGTTTGGATATCGGTGGTCAGCCGCGCCAGGTGGCGTTGGTCGGTCACGGCGTCCAGCAACACGCCGTCGACCCGAGCCGGTCGGCAAGGAAGTCCTCCGGTAATTCTCGAAGCGTCTAAGAGGACAATCCGAGGCAGCCGGAGCCACTCGCAAAGGGTCTCGAGCCGGCCGCCCGGCGCGTCGGCATTGGCGTCTTTGGAGGGGAACGCCCCCTCGACGATCGCCAGATCGGCCAGCCGGCTTCCGTGGACAAAGATCTCACGGCACATGGCCTCGTCCATCAGCCAGCTATCGAGATAGCGGTGTTTCAAGCCCGTGATGGAGGCAATCGGCTGGTGTTCGCAGAGACAGGCCCTCGAGGCGAAACCCTGGACTTGAACCTCATGATGGTGGAGTGCATCCAACAGGGCCCAGATCATGGGCCGGCGGTCCATGCCGGATTGCACCGATCCCACCGCTAGACGGGCCAACATGGACATGAGCGGATTTACCACCAGAACCAGCGAAATTCGACGCCCCTTGCCATGCCATTTGCCTCACCCGAGGCAACTCCCGTCGCGGCAATGACAACCAAGCCACAGTATTGTTCGATTCATGCCAACCCAAGTCAAGTTGATTGCGACGGATGACGAAACGCTACAATCGGTCAATTCCGTTTGTGCTTTTGCCGCGAGGGAGCGGTTTCATTGACACCCCCCCGTAGCCAGCTATAATTTTCGAGGGTGGGCCGTTCGGTTCCCCCTTTCCCCCCAAGAAGAACCGCCTGACCGGAATTTTTTATCGCGATAGCCTCCATTCCAACGCACGTGCTGCTGTTCGCGGCCGTGGCACGTCGGGCGGGACGCACGCGGGGGGTTAGGTTTTCCGTCGCATAATTGGAAACTTGTGAGATAGGCATGGCTGAAACCGTTCAGTGCGATCAATGCGGCCGCCGCTTCCAGGTGGCGACCGCCGTGCCAGGGCAACCGGTCAAATGTGTTTGCGGCCACGTATTTCGCGTTGGTCAGGCAGCGGCTCCGGTCGACTTCTTTTCGCAAGAACTCAGCGCCAACGACAATCCGCTCTTGGCCGAGACGCCCGCCCAATGGGCCAAGGCAACCGGCGCCCCGCCCGAAATAGCCTCTCAAATCGAAAAAAGAATGGCCAAAAAGTTGACCGGCAACGCCAGCTTCATGATGGCCATTACGGGCGGAGTCGTCGCGCTGATGCTCGTCATCGGCCTGGTGGCCTACCTATTGAACCGGTAGCCACGGAGTTAGGATGGTTTGGCCGCCGGTCGACGATAGCTGGGCGGGCCGATCAATTCCTCGATTTCGCGCTCTTCGAGCGTTTCCTCGGTTTCGAGCTCGGCGGCCAGTTTGTCCAACTCGTCGCGGTGTTTGGTGAGCACCTGGACGGCTTTCCCGTAGGCGTCGTGCAAGATTCGGCCGATCTCTTCATCAATGACCTGGGCCGTATGTTCGCTGAAATGGCGAGGCTCGGCCATTTCCTTGCCCAAGAACGGATGATCGTCCTCCGCGCGAAACGCGATTGGTCCGAGGCGTTCGCTCATTCCCCATTGGGTGACCATTCGCCGGGCCAACTCGGTGGCCTGTTTCAGGTCGTTTTCGGCGCCGGCGCTGTACTCGTTGAATTTGAGTTTTTCCGCCGCGCGACCGCCGAGCATGAACATCAACCGCGCGTGCAGTTCGCTTTCGCTAATGTTCACGCGGTCTTCCTCGGGCAGGAGTTGGGTGATGCCCAGGGCACGGCCTCGGGGGATAATCGTTACTTTATGAACGCGTTCGCCTCCCTCGGCCAACCAACCCAACAGGGCGTGGCCCGCCTCGTGGTAGGCCGTCATTGATTTTTCCTTGCCGGTCAGGACCTCCTCGCGTTTTGAGCCCATCAAGACTTTATCTCGGGCGTGTTCGAAATCGGCCATGTCGACCGCGTCCTTGCCGGCCCGGGTCGCCCAAAGGGCCGCCTCGTTGACCAGATTGCGGATATCGGCGCCGGTCAGACCGACCGATCCCGCGGCGAGCCGGTCGAAATCGACGTCGTCGGCCAGGGGGACCTCTCGGGCATGGACCTTGAAAATGGCTAGTCGTCCCTTGAAATTTGGGCGGTCCACGGTGATGTGCCGGTCGAAACGTCCGGGGCGCAGCAGGGCCGGGTCGAGCACGTCGGGGCGGTTGGTCGCGGCCATGACGATCACCGATTCGTTTTGGGTGAAACCGTCCATTTCGCTGAGGATTTGGTTGAGCGTTTGCTCGCGTTCGTCGTGTCCGCCGCCGACGCCCGCGCCGCGATGCCGTCCGACGGCGTCGATTTCGTCGATGAACAGGATGGCCGGGGCATTTTCCTTGGCGGTGTTGAACAGGTCGCGGACGCGGCCCGCGCCGACGCCGACGAACATCTGGATAAACTCCGAGCCGTTGATCGAGAAGAAGGGCACCCCGGCCTCGCCGGCCACGGCGCGTCCGAGCAGCGTTTTGCCCGTGCCGGGCGGTCCCATCAGCAAAATGCCCTTCGGCACCCGGGCGCCCAGCCGTTGGAACTTGGCCGGATTCCGCAGAAACTCGACGACTTCCTCCAGATCGTTTTTGACGCTCTCCAAACCGGCCACATCGGAAAATGTGATCGGTTTGTCGCCGGCGTCATAGCGACGCGCGCCGCTCTTGGAAAATCCGCCGGTCAATCCGCCCGAAAAAAACGAATCGCGCGCCTTGCGGAACAGAAACCACAAACCGACGACGAACCCCGCGGTGATCAGCAAATACATCGTCAGCAGCAGAAATGTGTTGTCGGTCGGTTCCACGACGTTGTAGTCGCGTCGCAACTGTTCGCGGAGTTGCTTGTCCAAGGACGGATCATTCATCGCCATCGGCGGCAACGTTGTGACGAAGTTTTTTTTCAGTCGCGG
>JAFGAY010000006.1 GCA_016933425.1 Pirellulales bacterium | reverse complement strand
TACGCGCGCCAATGAAGATTGCCGTCGCGCCCGCCGACCCGAAAATCGCCGAATCCCTTGTGCTCGGTTCCTCCCCCGCCGACCGCGTAGACTCCCTGCGTATCCTTCGACGACTTGGTGACGATGTTAATCACCCCGTTCATCGCGTTGCTTCCCCAAACCGCCGCGCCGGGACCGCGTATCACCTCGATCCGGTCCACGTCCTCGAGCATCACGTATTCTCGTTCCCAAAACACTCCGCTATGGCTCGGACTATAAATCGCGACGCCGTCGATCTGAACCAACAACTTGTTGGAAAACCGCGTGGAAAAACCCCGAATCGAAATGGCCCAGGCGCTCGCGTTGATCCGCGACACCTGCACGCCCGGCACCGTGCGGAGCACCTCGGGAATGTTTCGGGCGCCGCATCGCCGGATCATTTCATTCGTCACGACGTAAACGGCCGAAGGCGTGCGCGCCAGGGGCTGCGTCGTCCGTGAAACGGTGTCGATTTCCGAACTCAACGCGGGCGACGTGACTTGTGTTCGGGCAATTTCACTCAAATCTTTGTTGAGAAAGTCTAGATCGCCTTCCTCGTTTTCCTTGCCCGCATCGGCTTCCGCCGCCTGCTCGCTTGGGCCGCTATCCTCGTTCCATGCCGCATACTGCGCCGAAGGCAAGGGCGCTGTTGGAGTCGCCTCGGCGCCCCATGCGAGCGCCGGAATGCAACACAAAAAGACAACACTGCCCAGTGCAAAACTCGTGAGTTTGCTCATAATTCTCAATCCTTCGTATGACAATGCCGGATTGAATTATGGACCGCGGCATAATCCATTTCACCCAGTTGCCATAACTTCCCATCTCCCCCAACAATGTATCCGGACGCAATCGTTAAAATCACTAACGTGAGCACGGTTGATCAAGTGGCAAGAATATAATCTCTACTCACCTCATGGGATATCACTGCGAATCCATTGCGTAGAGAATTCACTTGACGGCAACCTATCTTCTTCGATCGGGTGCCCGGCTAGACAGGCTCGATCAATTCACCGTCCCGCGCTTTACATTCAACTTTCCGACAATTAGGGGTTGCCGGCTTTCACGATTAGGTATTCTGTAATAGGAGCTATCCCGTTTTCAAACTCGACCACACCACTTGTTGGATTTATTGACGATGGCCGGAACCAAAAACCGAAACTGCCGACACGATTTCTCTATTCGATGACTCCACTCTTGAGCATATTCCCAGAAAGTCAACGCACACTTCGCCTTCTTCTTATCCGTTAAGGTTTCTTTTTTTGCATCACGCGGATATGTTATTTCCTCGTGTTCATAAACAGAACCACTCGCCAAGTGTTTTGATAATTCCATGGATCCACAACACCGCCGCCGTTTCGATCGACTGTTGGAAAGCGTCCTTGAAGCAATGCCCCCCTTGGTGCACGAGTTGATTGAACAAGTGCCGCTTCACGTCGAGGACTATCCGTCCGACGATGTCCTGGCCCGAACCGGCATCCACCGTCGAAACCAGCTTTGCGGCCTTTACACGGGCATCCCGCTGACCGAGCGGAGCGTCATGCAGTCGGGCACGATGCCCGACGTGGTCACCATCTATCGCGAAGGCATTCTTGCCGCCTCGCGCGGTCCCGACGGCCGCATCACCACGGGCGAACTTCGCCGTCAGATCAGGATCACCATTCTCCACGAATTGGCTCACCATCATGGCCTCGACGAGGACGATTTGAACCGGTTGGGCTACGGGTAACGCCCGCACATTCCCTACAGCCGGCCGTCTCGGCTCCAAAGCGGCTAACTTGGCCATTCGACGCAAATCACGCCGAAAATAGATAGTGCGGCGCTATCCTCGGCGCAAGATCCGTGTGCCGAGTCAAGAAGTACGCCGCATCCTTCCACGGAGAAATACCCGTGCGACCGAAGGCCGTTGTCGAAACGATCCGCGCGTTATGGATCGCGGGCGATTCGCCCGCGGCGGATCGCATCGCGAACTTGCTTTGCCCCGCGCGCGGCGCGGGCGCGGCCTGCCCGGATCATTTCGATCTGACGCAAGCACGTTCTCTTGACGAAGCTTTGGAATTGCTCGACAGCCACCGGGCGATTGACGTGGTCCTCTTCGATTTCGAACTGGCCGGACCGGCGGAATCGGCCGCTTTGGTGCGTCTTCAGACTGCCGCGGGAACGGCGCCGGTCATCGTTTTGGGCGACGAGGACGACGATCCCCAAGCTCCCGCGGCAATGCGCCAGGGCGCCCAGGATTGGCTTCCCAAAACCGAGCTGACCGCCCCGGCGCTCGCCCGCGCAATCCGCCACGCCATGATCCGAAAACAGATCGAGATGGACCTGCGCCGGCAATTCGTCCGGCAGCGCCGGGCCCGATCGAGATCCCAACGCCAGACGGCCGAACTCCGCGCCCGCGTCGAACGGCTCGACGCCGAAAACCGCGAGTTGGACGACTTTGTCCACGTTGTTTCGCACGATCTGAAAGAGCCGCTGCGAGGCATTCATGCTTACTGCGAACTATTCGCCGACGACTACCGCCACCACATGGACGCGGCCGGCGTGGATCGGCTTCGCGCAATCATGGCGATCTGCGCCCGGCTCGAAAAACAGATCGGCGATCTGTCGACCTACTATCGCGTCGGCCGCGTGAAGACCACGGCCGTCCGGGTCGATCTAAACGCGGTCGTCGACGGCCAGGTCGCGTCGCTCCGAACCATGATCGACCGGTCGGGCGGCGCAGTCCGCGTCAAAGGCCCATTGCCCACGGTCCAAGGCCATCCCGTTTTGCTCGGCATGGTCTTCGGCAACCTGATCTCCAACGGTCTGAAATACAACCGCGCACATCGGCCTGTGGTCGAGATTGGAGCAATGGCCGGACAGCCTGCGATCATTTACGTTCGCGACAACGGGATCGGCATCGCCCCCGAGCACCACGAAGCCGTCTTCGACTTGTTCCGCCGGCTCCACGGCCGCAAGGAATACGAAGGCACCGGCGCGGGCCTGACCATCGTTCGCAAAATCATCACCAGCTACGGCGGACGAATTTGGCTCGAGTCGGAACCCGGCCACGGCAGCACGTTTTTCTTCACACTGCCGCCGGCGGCCAACGAACCTCTCCATCCACCTCACTGGGCGCGAAACCGCAATCCGGGCCGGGAACGGTCTCCCTCAGCCCCGTTGTGCCCGTGAACCATACCACAAAGAGGCCCCTTCCGTGACCATGAACCAACAGATCATCCACGTTGGCCACAGCCCCGATCCTGACGATGCTTTCATGTTCTACGCCCTGGCGAAGGACAAGCTCGACACGGGGCCCTATCGTTTTGTCCACGAGTTGGTCGACATCGAAACGCTCAATCGCCGCGCGCTGGCCGGCGAGTTGGAACTGACCGCCGTCAGCCTCCATGCCTATGCCCACCTCGCCCATCTTTATCTCCTCTGCCCTTGCGGAGCCAGCATGGGCGACCAATATGGGCCCATGGTTGTTGCCCGGCGCGAGTGTTCCCTCGACGAGGCGGCCCGGGGAACCATCGCCGTGCCCGGCACCCTCACGACGGCTTACCTCGCGCTGCGGCTGTGCCTTGGATTCGATTTCGACCATGTCGTCGTTCCGTTCGACGAAATTCTCGACGTCGTGGCCGCCGGTCACTATGGCGATCAACCCGTCTCCGCAGGCCTTATAATTCACGAAGGCCAGCTCACCTATGCCGACGTCGGCCTCGCCCTGGTGGTCGACACGGGCCAGTGGTGGTTCGACGAGACGGGCCTGCCGCTGCCGTTGGGAGCCAACGCCATCCGCAAGGATCTTGGCCGCCACGTCATCCACGACGTCAACCGCCTGCTCAAGGCAAGCATCCAATACGCGCTGGACCATCGCGACGAGGCACTCGACTACGCGCTGGGCTTCGGCCGCGGGCTCGATCCCGGCATGGCCGATCGTTTTGTTTCGATGTACGTCAACCAATGGACGCTCGACTTTGGTCCCCGCGGCCGACTCGCCGTGGCCGAGTTGCTCCGCCGGGGCCACGAAGCCGGAATCATCCCCCACCTCGTCCAGCCGGAATTCGTCGAGAACTGAATCCATGTGATTCGGGAGACAGAAGCTCCCCATGGCATGATTCCACCGTCATCGGCCCGGGCGAATCACGTCCACCGGCCCACCCAGGGGCGACTTTGCTTGACACCGGCGTAAAATCGACTATCGTAGTTTATTATCGATTATCGGCTCGGAAACCTCCGCCCATGCCCCCTTCGCCGCCCCCACAACCGCAACCGCCGGCCCCCACCACGCTCGCCCGACACCGCGTACGCGACGCCATCCGCCAACTGATCCTTTCGGGAACCTATCAGTCGGGCCAACGCCTCGTCCAACAGGAATTGGCCGCGCGATTCGGCGTTGCCCAAAGCGTCGTCCGCGAATCGCTCCTCGAACTCCAATTCTGCGGACTGGTCGAGGCCGTCGATCACTCGGGCATGTTTGTTCGGGGCCTTGATGCGGCCGGCCTGCGCCAGGCCTATCAGATCCGCGAGCTGTTCGAGGGACTCGCCGCGCGGCTCTGCTGCCAAACGGCCGGCCGGGCCGATTTGCGCGAACTCGCCGATTTGGCCCAAAAGACCTATGAATTCGCGCGCCAGGACGATCTGCAAAGCATGGGCGAGGTCGACCGCCAATTCCATTTCCGCATCGTTCAGATCTCCGGCAACGAACTCCTGGCCCGACTGACCGAAGGCTACCAGGTGCTCGGGTTATTCGTCCGCGCCAATCGCGATCGTCGCCAGATCCGCGACGAACATTTCGCCATGATCAAGGCCATCGAAGCCGACCAGCCCGCCACCGCCGAACGACTCGCCCGACGCCACGTCCGCGACGGCTGGCGAACCATCGAGCGGCAAATCACCGCGGGCACGTTTGTTCCCCAATGGGTGGGCGACACCGTCGTAGCCCCGGCCGCTGCCGACAAAAATCGCAAATCACACGCAAAAAGCAAAAAAACGAAGTGATCGTGGTTTTTTCCACGACCATTCTCGGTGGCCAATCTCCAATCTGGAGGGCCACGCTCCGTCGTGGCCGCGCGATTGGAGGGCCACGCTATAAATCGTACCGCACCCTGTTCCCGCCGGTTGCGGCCGCGCCCCCTCTTGCGATAAAATGAGACCTTCGTTGTTCGGTCGCCGTCCGAACGCACCGACATCAGCCGGCCTAAGCGTGAATGTGCGCCGGGCGCACCAACCGGCCTTCCTTTTACTTCGCAAGAGCCCATGCCCGAAACCATGCTCGACCAAAATCCGCCCCCTCCCGCCGGCCGCCGCACTCACGTCCGCTGGATCGTCTGCTCGCTGCTGTTTTTCGCCACGACCATCAACTACGTCGATCGCCAGGTCATGGCACTGCTCGCACCCGATCTGAAAATCGAGTTCGGTTGGACGGAACGGGATTTTTCCTTCATCGTCAGCGCTTTTTCGCTGGCCTACGCCATCGGCTACATCGCCGCCGGTTGGCTCATGGATCGGATCGGCGAGCGGAAAGGCTTCCTCGTCGTCGTTACCGTGTGGAGCCTTGCCGCCATGGCTCATGGCCTCGTCCACCCGTTGGTCTACTCGGGGCTCCCCTGGCTCACGGCAACCTTTGCCGGAACCTTTCTGGGCACTCTAACCCCGGCCGCGTTGTCCGTCGTCGGATTCAGCATGGCGCGCGTTGCCCTAGGCATATCCGAGGGTGGCAACTTTCCCGGCGCCATCAAAACCGTTGGCGTTTGGCACCCCAAGAGCGAACGCGCCCTGTCGACGGGCCTGTTCAATTCCGGCAGCAACATGGGCATTCTGCTGGCCGCTTTTTCCGTCCCGTTCATTGTAAAAGAGATGAAGCTCGGATGGGAATATGCTTTTTACCTCACCGGCGCGCTGGGATTCGTCTGGCTGATCTTCTGGTCGTTCTTATACCGACGTCCCCAGGAACATCCGTGGGTCTCGCCGGCCGAAAGGGAATGGATTGAAAAAGATCCGCCCGATCCACCGGCCAAAATTTCTTGGTTAAGCCTTCTCTCCTACCGTCAGACCTGGGCTTACACGCTCGGAATGTTCATGGTCGGACCAATTTGGTGGTTTTATTTGTATTGGACCCCCAGTTTCCTTAAGGACGTTCATAATATCGATTTGGGACACGTCTTCTGGCCGCTTTTGGTAATCTATCTGATGGCCGATGTCGGAAGCATCGGCGGCGGTGGATTGTCTTCGTGGTTGATTCGCCGCGGCGCAAGCGTCAACTTCGCACGCAAAACCGCTTTTTTAACATGTGCTCTTTGCGTTGTCCCCGTCATTTCCGTGGCCTGGGCGCCGAACATGTGGGTCGCCACACTCCTGATCGGGCTGGCCGCCGCCGCGCACCAAGGATTCTCCGCGAACCTCTATACGATCGTCTCCGACACGGTTCCACGGAAAGCCGTCAGCTCGGTCGTGGGCATTGGCGGCACGGCCTCCGCCGTGGGCATGGTTCTTTTTTCCACTATGATCGGCGAAATCCTCGTCTGGACCGAAGCAACCTACCACAAAAAAGAATATCTCATCCCGTTTGCCATTGCCGGGTCGGCATACCTCCTCGCCACGGCCGTCATCCACCTCCTGTTGCCGCGGCTCGAACCAATGCAGCTCGACTCGATCGAAAAC
>JAFGAY010000290.1 GCA_016933425.1 Pirellulales bacterium | reverse complement strand
ATTTGAGATTTGAGATTTGAGATTTGAAATCCACAAAATGGAACACAAACTCCAAAAAACAAGCACCCAGCGACCGGACCAACCCATCTAATACTACAGCGCTACATTGAATCGTTTTTCACCACGAAAGCACGAAAGGACGAAAACGCGAAACAGCGGCAGATGAGATCAATCGCGGCGTTTTCGTACTTTCGCACTTTCGTGTTTTCGTGATAGAAGAATGTTCAGGAGCGAGTGTGTTGCAAGCCCTTGCGGTTTCAAGGGTTGTGATTACTGGTCGCCCATACATAGCGCTGTAGTACTAATAGCCGCAGGCGGAAGCCCGCGGAATAAAGCCGCGCAACTCAAATCCGATCAAGCGCGTCGATCCACCCACCCAACCGCTCGATCTCTGCCCGCCCCAAATAACGCGGAACGTTGCCAATCGACTCACCAAGAACCGGGTGCCGCGCCTCGCGCAGCGACTGAATCGCCCGATCCGCTCCCAACGCATGGGCCGAACGGGCAACTGTGAACAAGAAAAAATCCAACGGATGGACCGGGTCGGCCGCCGGGGCTTCGCCCGACGGAAGCGCGTCGACCGTCGCCACCGCACGTACCAGATCGCGGTGGCGAAACGCCAATAACAAACCCAGCGTCCCGCCCCCCTGATAACCATGCACGACTATCCGGTTCTCGTCAACCGCATAGCGACCGGCCAACTCGTGCACCATCCGCGCCACCGCCGACTCCTCGCTCGGCAACCACGCGCCCGGCTGCGCCGGATGAACCGCCAACAAAATCAGGTCTCGACAGTCGCACGTCGCTTTCCACAATTTCAAAATATCCGCGTCGGCCACCGCGCCCGGTGCGTCGAGCCACACGACGACGCCGCAAGAAACACCCAACCCACACTGCTCCGGCACATAGGCCCAAGCCTTGTTGTCTACCTCGGGCACGGCAATGTCCACTTTCCCCCGCGGCGCCCGCCCGGCCCCCTCGGCAACCGCCGGATCGCGCGCCGCGGGCAACTCGCCCTCCGGCATCCCTTCGGGCAGGCGGCCCAAGCGAACCTCATACCGCCGCGTCGCTCCCCGACGTCTCACGTCGACCGTCACCCGATCACCCGGCTGAAACAAAGCGATTCGCTGTCGCAAATCGCTCGCGCCGGCCAGCGGTTCGCCGTCGATCGCAAGCACGTCGTCGCCCGGCGCGATGCCCGCCTTCGACGCGGCGCTGTCGGGAAAAACAAACCGGACCGCCACGGGACCAACCGCAGCAGCCGCGCCGCGCCGCGGCAAAATGCCCAAAAACGGGCGCTCGTAGGGCGGCAACTCGGCCACCAGCGTCACCCGCGACTCGTGCTCGGCCGCCCCCCGCCGAAAACCAATCGCGACCGTGTCGCCCGCATAACGCCGCGCCAGCGCGTCGCCAAACTCAACCACGCGGTCGACCGTCTTCCCGTCGACCGACGTTATCCGATCGCCCGGCTTCAACACTTTAAACGCCGGCGATCCGGGCTGACAAGCAGCCACGACCGGCTCGGCCGTGTTCGGATCGCTCCGCCCAAAACCCACGCCCAAACGCCCAACAAAAAGGTCCTCGCCCCGAACCAGCCGAGGCAAAACACCCAACACGTCCTCGGCCGGAACCGCAAAACCAATGCCCGCGTCGTACCACTCGGTGCGGCCAAACTCCTCGCCGTCCTCGGGCGACAAGGGCGTGAGCACGCCCAACACGCGCCCCCGAACGTCGATCAGCGGCCCCCCGTAGTTGTTCGGCGAAACGGCCGCGTCGGTCTGAATCGCCCGGCCCCCAATCCGCCCCAACGCGCTTACAATGCCAACCGCGACGTTCAGCCGGTCGGCCTCGAACGTCCGACCCACCGCAATCGCCCATTGACCAACCCGATTCGCCTCGCGCGGCGCCATCGAAGGAACCACCAACGGCGCGTCGGGCTCGATCTTCAGAAGCACCAACATACGGCTATGGTCGGTCGCCAGCAGCCGGGCCGGCTTGCGAGTTCCGTCGGCCAGATGGACGAGAACCGAGTCGGGATGGCCCGCAAAACCATACTCGCTCGAAACAATCAATCCATCGGCGCCAACCACCAACCCGGTCGTCGGGCCCGAGCCCAAGCCGGTCTCGCCCAACCGCTCGCGTCCGCCGATCGTCTCGATCCGAACGACCGACGGCCCCACGCGAGCCGCGGCCGACTGAAACGCCCGCTGCTCGAACAATCCCAAATCGTCCTCGGCCATCGCAACCCCGGACGCGAGCAACAGCAATATCGTCATCGCCTTGCGGACGTGGTTCGGCGTGGGTGTCACGGCTTTGCCCCCTCAAGGGTGAATACCATCAGTTCCGAGCCCCGCATGACGCTCAGACGAACCGCGGCGTCCCGCTCGATCCGCCCAAGCTCGTCGCGAAGCATTCGGCACGATTGAATCAATCGATCGTCAATCAAAATAATCAAGTCGTCCGGCTTCAACCCGGCTCGCGCGGCCGGCGAATCGGAACGAACCATTTCAACGTAAGGCGGCGTCCGCTCCAAAACGTCCGGCACCATCACCAACCCCAAACCACCAAGCGACATCGGCCGGGCCGGTTTTTCGTCGCCGGACGCCGCCTGGTCGACGGGCCGGCCCGCGAGAATGCGCTCGATCGGCCCGCGCAGCTCGTCGATAGGAATCGCATAATTGAGCCACGTCCGGTTTCTCGCGTTGCGCAATTCCTTGCCCAATACGCCAACAAGCCGGCCGTCCAACGTCACCAACGCCCCGCCCGCCGCGCCCGGATTGTTGGTCTTCGCGTCCAACACGTAGACCGGTCCGTGATAGGGCGTGTCGAACGCTCCCCGCCGAGCATCCAACCGCGTGCAAACCGACACCACGCCGTGCTGAACGCTCACCGGCTCGTTGCCCGCTGCAACGCCAAACAAATTGCTCAACGCCAGCACCCGAGTGCCGCCGGCGGCGTCGGCCGACCGCGCCAGATCGAAGTAAGGCAATCCCGAGACGCCGATCTTCAACACGGCAACCTCACGCTGGGGATCGGCGCCGACCAGCGCAGCCGTGAATTTCCGTCCGTCTTGCAGCACCACGGTCGGCTCGTCCGTGTCGAGCACATAGCTCCATGCCGTCAACACGTGGCCTTCGCCCGAGATAATCACGCCGCTCTGATACGCCTCAAGCCCCCGAAATCCACCGGCTCCATAAACCTTGACGATCTTCGGCTGCAACGCGGCCAGTACCTCGGTCGACGAACCACGCAACGCCCCGCCAACAGCAACCGCCGGATTGGCATATCCAACGCCGCTAACCAATACAAAAAACGCCAAAAAAACCACCACGGTCGAAACCCATTTCAAATACGCATAGCGGGTGCGCATGCGGATATGGGTGCCATAGTGGGTGCCATGGCCACGCTCGCGTGGCCATGCCTCGCATTCCTTGAAATACATGCCCACGACAAGCGTGGACATGGCACCCAAGCCCAAGGTTTGGCAACTACAACCCCCACCGGGCTCGCCCCGGTGGATTAAGGTTTGGCAACCACAACCCCCACCGGGCTCGCCCCGGTGGATTAAGGTTTGGCAACTACACCCCCCACCGGGCTCGCCCCGGTGGATTAAGGTTTGGCAACTACAACCCCCACCGGGCTTGCCCCGGTGGATTAAGGTTTGGCAACCACAACCCCCACCGGGCTTGCCCCGGTGGATTAAGGTTTGACAACTACAGGGCCAATCATGCACCGCCAACTTCATAGAACCAACCCTTCCCGCTATTCCGATTCGGGCGAAGCAACAATGCCGTCAATCGTAAATCGCCCATAGATCTCGTCGCCGAAACGGACTTCCATCGTTCCCGGCGCCGCGCGGCCGTCGATCGCGCGGTAGTCGCTGAAATAAACCTCGCACGGATCAGCGTCGTCGGCCGAAAACATTTCGATAGCCGCCAGCCGCGACTCGTCCCGATCGAAGTAAAACCAACAAGTCACTCCGCCATGGACGCCCACCAGAACGTCGGCCAACCCGTCGTCGCCGGCCAACGGCGCGGTGCCCAAATAATAAACCTCGCCAAACCGATCCAGTCCCGCAACGGCCAAACGCCGCCACAAATACAACGCAGGCAGCAATCCGCCCGTGTGGGGTGGAGCCAGGTCGGCGGCCAGATCGTCGCCGGCCGTCCATTCAATCCGGCCGGCGGGCAATTCAATGCGGCCGCCGCGCTGGCCCACTTCGATCCGGAATGGCTTGCCGCCGCCGATCGTTCCCGCTATGGCCCAAGTCCCGGCGACGTCTTCAAAATCGCCGAACGTCGCCGTCCATTCGCGCCAAAGCCGCTCCTGGTGCCGACGATTGAAAAAATAATTGGCATAACCGCGCCGAGCGGCATAGTGCTTCTGAATAACCTCGGGAACCTGCGGCCGATCGCCCAAACCCGGCGATGGAATCAGTTCCTTGTGGGGTTGCGGCTTGCCGTCCTGGCCGGGCTTCGACGGATCGTGCGAATCGCGACGGCCGCCGGGTCCTTCCTCCGGCGGCTTGGGGCCTTCGCGGGGACGCACGTCGCGGCCCGTCATCGCGTCGACCAATTGGCTCTCGTGGTGCAATCCGGCCAGTCGCACAAGCGCGTCAAACCGCTTGCCCTCGCGGCGATAGACCAACGGCAATCGCCACCCCTTGGGAAAAATGCCCACAAGATTCTTAAGCGTGTTGGGGCTATCGATCGGCCGGCCGGCGAATCCGACGATTTCGTCGCCATAGCGCAGCCCGCGCCGATAGGCGTCGCTCGATTCGAGCATCTCGTCGACCAGCACGCGGCCGGCGTCGTCGAACCCAACGCGAAACCCTAGCGTCGCATGGTCGACAATCCGCCCACTCTCCAACGACCCGAGGAAGTTTTTCACCTGGTTGATCGAGATGGCATAACCCACCCCAACGCTCACGCGGCCCCGCTTCTCGAACGAACATCGCCCGTTGATCCCAATGAGCCGCCCCTCGGCGTCGAACAACGGCCCGCCCGAATTGCCCGGGTTGATCGCCGCATCGGTTTGCAAACAGTCGGTGTACTCCAACAGCGTGCCCGAGGGATACTGATAGCGATGCGTGCCCGAGATGATCCCATAGCTCACCGTCGGCTCGAGGTTCGTGGCCAGCAAAAACGGATTGCCCATGGCGAAAACCCAATCGCCGGGCCTCGCGCCGTCGCTGTCGCCCAGCGTGGCGGCCGGAAAATCATCGCGGCCAAAGAGCCGGATAAGCGCAACGTCGCCGGTCGGATCGAGCCCGACAAGCACCGCATCGTATATCTTGCCGTCGGCCATGCCGCACTTCATCCACTGGCCGCTCGGCTTCGCCACGTGGAAATTGGTCAGCGCCAGCCCGTCGGGCGAGACGACCACGCCCGAACCGCCGCCGCGGCCCGTCGGAGCAAAAACCGCCACCACCGCCGCCTTCGCCCGATCGATAACCTCGATCCGCCGACGCTCGGCCGCCAGCACGGCCGGATCGACGGACAAAACCTCGGCTTCACCGGGTCGGGCCGCGCTCTCGGCGCTGCCCGACATGCCGGCGGCGGCGCCCGGCGCGATCAACAGAACAAGAGAAATAAAAACGGTGCAAAACTTCATTTGATCAGCCTCGCGTCGCCCAAATCCACGTGGTCGCCCAGATCCATGCCTTTGCCGAAATCGACGAGAATGGTGAGCCGGGCGGCGCCCGAAACGTCCAGATTGATCGGCTGCGGAGGCTCCGTGCCGCAAAGCTCGGTTTCCAGCAAAACCCGACCGTCGGCCCGAATAACCAACCGCGCGGCGCCCTGGGGACGCACGTCGTCGTCGATGCCCACCACGGCTTCCAACCGGCGGCAGCCCTCCGGCAAGTCGTAGTCCAGTTCGGTTCGGCTCCACAACGCGATGCCTCGGGCAAATCGCTTGCCGCCCAACACGATCGGCGGCCCGTCGGCCCCCGGATCGAAAACCGGCGCGAAAAACGCCTTTTGCGACGCCAGCCCCTCGGCCGTCCCGAGGTACGGCGTCCATCGGATCGACCGCGGCTTGAGTTGGCCGAGCGACACCACTTTGCCGCCCGAAAAATCGAGCCGCCGCAAGTCGGCCAGCGCGCATTCAATCGCCACGCCCGAGGGAGTGGTCGCCTTCAGAACGTCGCCGGCCAACGACATCGACCGAACGCTCCACCGCGAACCGGCCGCGTCGGTCAGCGTCGCCACCGCCCCGGCCGACGCGCGCCCGGCCGGATGATAGTAAATCAAACCGAATACCTTCGTTCGCTTGACTTGAAGCACCTCGCCGTCGGGCTCGAAACCAATGGCCGTTTCGGAAACGTCGCGCAGAATGCCGCCGTGATAATTGAGCGAACCCTCGCGGTCGACGACCAACACGTCGGTGTGGAAGGTCTCGCCCAGCAAACGATTCCACTGGTCGAGCGCCGCCTCGCCGGCCTCGGCCAACCGCACGGATTGAATCCGCTCGACCGGAATCCGGTCCTTCACCGGCGAACCTTTCACAACAGCCTGGCCGCCGGAAACCGTGAATTGCCCAGCGCCAAACTCCGAACCATCAACCAACCGAATCGCCAACCGCGGCGCCTCGGCGTCGCGCGCGGCCGGCGCCTTCGATTCAATGCTCATGAGCTGCTCGATCGCCATCGTCCGCGGGCCCGCGGGCGTATCGAACGTCGCCTGCTGTTCATCAATCGCCGTGAGCCGGCCCTCGACGCGCGCGCCGTCGACCAAGCGGACCTCGACGGGAACCGCGGCGGCAAGAATCAAGATGGCAAGAACCGAATTCACCATGTAAAATGTGTTATTCCGTAATGTTTCACCCGTAGGTCAGGCTGTGCCTGACAACATGCTATTTCAATTGCCGGCCGGTTCTTCGCCGGCCATTTTGCGGAAATATTGCTCGATTACCTCTCGATAGTGCGAGGGAAACTGGCGGCCGATTTCCTGCAAGGCTTCCTCGCGCTGCTTCGGAGGAAGATTGCCCCAGCCGCTTTTGCCGCCAAGGTTCTTGCGCGTGACGCGGCCGGGCCCAAGCCCGCCCATCAACTTACTCTCGTCGGCCGGGCGCGACGATTGCAGATTGTTGCTCTCCGACGGCGATTGCTGTTGCTGATCCTCGAGGTCCTTGATCAGCTTGTCGAGCGAACGAATCACGCCGTCCTCGATTCCGCGGACCTTGGGGCCCGCGTGGCCCAACTCCAACCGCCGCTCGATGTCTTCCATCCGCCGGGCGATGTGATCGAGCGTGTCCTCGCTCACGCCTTCCAAATCGCCGCGCATCAGTTCGGCCAGGGCGACGTAGCGCCGCGGGGCGTTCCGCCGGCCCGCCAGCAGCCGGTCGATCGCCGCAAGACCCGCCTCCTTGTCCAACAACCGATGATGAACCACCGCCTGGAAAAACAAAAGCGACGCCGGATCAACCACCTCGTCCGGTTGCAAATTGCCCAATACGCCCTTCGCTTCGTCGAACAGCGACTCCTGTACCATCCACCGGCCGGCCAGCAACCGCAAGTTGGCCGACACCAAGGGTGGAACGTCGGGTTCGGCCAGCCACGCCGTGTCGGGCAACTCGATCCCCTCGCGCGGAGCCGCGCAAAGCCGCACCAGCCGCTCGGCGCGCGAATCGCCCAGAGCCAACGTCATCGCCAGCGCCGTAAGCCGGTCGGCCGCCGTCGACCCTTCGCTCGTTTGAGCCCAGATCCGCTCGGCCCGCTGCCGCGCCGCGTCGTCCACGTTTTGCTCGTCGAGCCAGGCCAGGGCCGACGTGCGAACCGCCTCGACCGCCGGCGGCGCCCAATCGGCCAAACCGCGCAGCGCCTCGCCCGACGGCGCCCGCGCCGCCTGAACCGTCGCCGCGACGAGAATCATGCCGACCATCGCCAGCCCTGCCGCGACCGCGCGTTTTACCTTGGCCCGTCTCATTGGTTCTCCCCCGCTTCAAGATCGCGCGTAATCCGATAAATCCGCGCCTGGTAGTCGCTCAGCCGGCGGAGCGCTTCGAGCAAATCGTCGCTGTCGGCCTGCTCGCCGTCGACCAGCTTCGAGTATCGGGCCGTCCGCTGGTTGACCCGCATCTGCAACGCCCGAATCATCCGCAACTCGGCCAGCGCATCCACCAGCGGCGGATCCTGCGGCTGGCCCTGCGGGGGCGGCGACTGCTGGGCCCGACGCGCCTCTTGCTGCGCTATCGCCCGACCCAAGGCGTCGATCATCTCCTCGAGCGCCGCAATCACCGCTTCCTCGATCGACTGCGTGATCACCCCCACGTTCGCCCGAGCCAGTCGCAACGCGACCTGCCGCATGTCGTCGCGCATCTGGGAAACGGCCTCGGGAAAAGCGACCGACGAACCGTCCTCGTGCAAGAGCACCAGCGCCCGATCGGCCTCGAGCACGATGAGCGACTGCTTCTGCCCAAGCCGGCCGGCTTCAATTTCATGCTCGCGCCCGCGCCGATCGGCCGCGACCTTGTCAAGCCGCTGAGTGTTCTGATAAACGGCCCGCTGCATTTCTAGCATCTTCTTGAACCGCGCTTCAAGAAACGTCAGCATCCGCTCAATCTCTTCCTCTCGAAGCTGCCGAAGGATTTCCTCGAGTTCGGCCTTGGCCTGCTCCAACTGGCGAATGGCCTCCTCCTGGTCCTCGACGGCGCCCTGGCGCTGGGCCTCGTCGAGCTTCTTGTGCGCGTCTTCCATGTGCTGCTGGGCCGCTTCAAGACGCTTTTGCACCTCGCTAGGCGGTTCGCCGGACGACGAGGGCCGACTCTCCGGCGAACCCTGGCCTTGTTGACCCTGCTGACCGCCTTGCCCCTGTTGGCCCTGCTGACCACCCTGGCCTTGTCCGCCTTGGCCGTCGCCGCCCGGGCCGCCTTCCGGTGATTTCTGCTCGGGATTCGCCTTTTCCGATGAATCCGATGGTTCCTGGGGATCCTTTTCTTCCGGCCGATCCATGTCGCCCTCCTCGCGATTGCCGGACGGAGATTCCTTGCCGGCGCCGCCTTCGCCCGAGCCGCCGCGCGCCGCCTGGTCCTGGTCTCCCACGTCCTTGGCCAGACCGGCCGTCTTTTCGGCCAGGCCCTTTTGCTCTCCGGCCAACCGCCGCGGATCGCCGCCGCCCGCCGTACGCGCCTCAACGCTCTTTTGTCCCCGCAGTATCTCGCCAACCCGCTTGAGATACTCTCGAATCCGGGCCTTTTCCGAGGCCGCTTGTCGGGCACGGTTCTCGCTCAACAACAATTCGAGCAACATGCGAAGATCGCGGTCGAGGTCCTTCTGATTCTCCAGCGCGCGGGAAAGCTGGCCCTTGCCCAGCAGCCTGGCCATCTGGTCAAACTGCGAGCCGACCAGGCGGTCCTTGCTCTCGGCGACCACGCGGCGCAACAAAGCCGCGCGCCGCGGATCGGTCGATGCGGTCAATTCGGCCATCCGCAGCAAGACCTGTTCGAGATGCTCGTACTTCGCGGCAATCGCCCGCTGGTCGATCGCCAATTGCTCGTCGGTCGAAACGCCGGCATCCGAGGGCCGACTATCGGTCGCCGCGGACGTCGCGCCCTCGCCCGACGCCGGCCGAGGCGTCTGCGCGCGGAGAACCGCCGGCCCTACCGCGCTCGCAATCAACACAAGCGCAAGCAGTCCCCAAGCCAACGGCGGCCGACGATCCAATACGATCATGAACAAGGATCTCCCAACCTGTTTCATAACAAAATAATCACTTTTCTTCCAGCAACTCGTTGAGGAGCCGCTTTTGCCGCTCGCTAGCTTGTTTTTCGAGTTTCTCCTGCTCTTGGATAATTTCCTGCAAAAGCGTGATGGCCTCGTTAAAATCCTCTAATTCCATCATACGGCTCAACACGCGATTCATGGCGGCCAAAATCGCGTCGATTTGCTCACAAGCGGCATCCCGCCGAGACTGCCCGCCCGCAAGATCCCCGTCGAACCCATCCCGCAGCGCAAGCAAACGCCGCTCCAACTCCGGAAACATCCCCTCGCCTATCGCCCGGAGGGGGTCGGCAATCCCCGACTGAAGTCGAATCTTTAGCTCCTCAGTGTCGATTCGGTTGTTGATCAACTGCTGATGCAGGTCGTCGAACGCCTCGGCCGTGCCAAGCGTCTCATTAGCGTTCTTACGACTATTCTGAATGGCCCGTTCGCATCGCAGCGACTCAACAGCCAACCGTCGCGAACCTTCCTCGTCCGAAGATCCCGCGGCGTCTCCCTCCGGCGCCTCGCCCGGCTCCCGGCCCGACCAGTCGCGCGGCGCGTCGCCGGGTTCCGCGGCATGGTCCTCCTCGGGTTGGTTCTTCGTCGTTTTTTCGTCTCCGTCGGCCGGCGCCCCGCCGCCGTCCAGCGAAATCCTCGCCAGCGAATCACGCGTTTCGCCCACTTCCTGGATAATCTGTTCATACCGATAACGCAGCGTCAATTCCCGGGCCTGCAACATCGCGCGGAGTCGCTCGGGCGTAACCACTTCGAGTTGCCATCGGGCACTCTCGCCCACGTTCGGCGCCGGCTGAAGATTGCACCGGTCCGACGCTTTCAGGGCGACAGTCAATTTCTGACCCGGCGCGAGCCCCAGCTCTCGAACCTCCAGCGCGTCGTCCACGGCCAACTCGGTCAGATTGCCTGGCGGAGCGGCGACAGCCTTTCGCGCCGGACGCCCCTGGTCGACCACCGTCTCAAACCATACGTCGGCGATCCCAAAATCGTCCCGCACCTGGCCGACGACCGGCAGCCGGGCACGCGGCGTAATCGCCGTCCCGATGCCCGAAAGCGTCACGGCCAACTCGGGCGGCTCGTCGGCCGCGGCCACGAGAACCAATCGCGTCGGCTCCGGGCTTTCAATCTGGTCGGCGTCGCGCAACGTCAGTGAAAGCGTCACGTCCCCGTCGAGCTTACCCAGCGTATACCGAAAACCGCGCCCACCGGCCACGTCCGCGGCCGGTTCGAGCACGACCGGCGCTGAAGGTTGCTCGTCGGTTGCCGCGTCGATCCGAATCCGGGCGAGCCGCTTGTTGGCTCGGCCTTCGACGGCGACCCGCGTAAACCGCGGAATCCGCGTCGGGCCAATCACCGGAATCCGCCTGGTCGTTCGGGCCATGTAGTCCGGGTATTCACACCGGAGTTCGAGCGATTCGATCTTGGGACTCTCGACAACTTCGACGCGCAGCGGACCGACGCGGTCGTCGCCGCCGACCAACTCAAAGTCAATCGGCGAGAGAACCCCGCGAAAAGTATGCGAATATTGCTGATAGCGTTCGCGCCCCGCAACGGCTTCGCCCTCGCGGTTCATCACCGCCCGGCCCCGCGCGCCGGCGCCCGTTCGATAACGAACCTCGACCGTCTTGGGCACGAGCGGCTTGGCCAGATCGGCCGTGGCGATAATCTCGATATCGGCCCCCCGAGCCACCTTGCGGACGCCGTCCACGAAACCCTCGACCGCCAGTTCCGTGCGGCGCGGCCAGAGTTCATCGCTCAGAAGCAAGCTCCGACGCGCCCAAACTCCAAAACTGCTCGACGCCAACATGCCAAAAACAACAACCGACGCCGCGACCAACCCGGCCGCCGCCAGACCGCGCCGCAACGGCGCGGGATTCATCACCTCGGCCGCGCGAACCCCGCCGATCCGTTCCGACGCCTCCCGGCACGTCCGGCGGACCATCTCGCGCTCAAGCCCGTCGGCGCGATCCAACGCCGGACCGAGCGACACGGCCGTCAGCAGCGCATCGTTCAACTCCGGAAAACGACGTTCAAAAAGCATGGCCATGTTCTGGTCGGTCAACCGCGCCCCAAGCGGTCGAACCAACCGATCGATCGCCACGGCGGCCAGAAAACCAAAACCGGCCAGCAAAAAAACGACGCGAACGCCCAAGGCCGGCTCAAAGAACCAATCGACCACCAAACTCAGCCAGAATGCCGCGCCTAAACACGCCGCGACCGCCGCCAGACCATGGAACCACACGTACCGGCGAATGCGCCGGCGCAGCGATTCGAGCGAAGCAGTGATGCGCGGGTCGTGTTTCATAAAGTCCGTCAGGCGCGTGACGCCACGCGCCGGCCACTGTTTTTCTATGCCAATCTCACCAATCGCCTCACGAACCACTCCACAAGCAGCAGTCCGCAGGCAAAATACATGAACCACCGCAGCCAACGCTCCTGCCACGCTCGGCTGGGCGTGCCCGTGACTATGACCGTTTTGGTCCGGTCCTTCAGTTGGCCGACTATCCCCGGCGATTCGTCCTCCGGCAACGCCGCGCTGATCCCCACGAAATAATGCCCCCCGGTCCCCCGCGCGATCCGTGCCAACAGCGCGTCGTTCCGCTCGGGATTCTCCCGTTCACGCTCGGGCATCTTCACTTGAATCCGCCGAGAAAGCCGCTGATCCTCGCCGCCGTCGGGCAGGGCTAATTCCAAACGCCAAACGCCTTCCTCGACCACCGCGAACCGGCCGGCATAATTGCCCGGGTGGTTGGCGTCGGCCCGAAGCTCGACCGTCTCAAGCGATCCGCGCGGCGAAAACACTTGCATGGCAACGCTCGGGGCGACCAGGGGTTCCAGTCGGGAATCGGCCAACTGGGCGCGAACCTCGACGGTCGAGCCAAGCAGGTATCGGTCGCGGTCGACCAGCAGCGTGCCCCGGCTCGACCCGCGCAACAAACGCCCCTGCTCGACGTGGCGCAGCAGCTTCGTGTAGATCGTCTCGAAATAGGCCTCGTCGACCGCGCGAAGCCGCCATAGCTCGCCGCTGCCCAAATAGAGCACGCGGCCCGACCCGTAAAACTGAACGGCCGCCCAAACCGGGCGCTGCACGCCCGAGCCAACCTGCGGATCGGAAAACCGCGCGAGAACCCTCGCACCCGGCTTGCCCCCGTCGACCGGATAGAAACTGTAAACCCCGGCAAAGGCGGCCCAAGCCGCACGACTCGTCGCGTCGTCGTCGGTAAGCCAGAGAAACTCGGCCTCGAAACCGTCCCGGGTAAAATCGAGCGGCCAAGGATCGCTCGACGCGTAACTGCTCGCGTCAGTGGCAAAACGCCGCTGGAACTTCACCGGATAGAGCGCGCGGATTTTGGCCAACCGCTCGTCTTGAATCCAGCCGCTGATCGAGTTGCCCATGTGCACCGCGCCCGCGACCACAATCATCCCGCCGCCTTGCTCGGCCACCCAGCGCTCAAGAAGCTCGACCTGGGCGTCGCTCAGCTTCTGCCAGTCGGGATCGAGCGCGACGACCGCGTCGTAGGCGTACATCTCGGCCCGCGTCGCCGGAAAATCGTCCAACATGCGGTCTGCCTCTTGCGACGCGCCGACGCCGGCCGACTGCAACAAAACATCAACCTCGACCGACTTGTCGCGGTACAACAAGTTGCGCAAATACCGATACTCGCGCATCGGCCCCCCGGCCAGCAACAACACACGCGTCTTCCGATCGACGATTTCCACGTCCGACTCGCGACGATTGTCCTTGGCGTCGCCATCCGCCGGCGGCGCCTTGACCGCCAGGACAAGCGTCTGCCGACCAACGACCTTCGGCGAAAGTTCAAACCGGACGGGCAACACCTCGCCGTCGGGCCCGAGAATAACCTCGCGGCTTTCGATCAGTTCGCCGCCGCCCGGCGCCGCCGCCCGATCGTCGGCCGAAGCCGACCATAGCTCGACGACCGCCTTCTGACCGGCAAGCCCCGAAGCCTGAAGGTATCCCGTCACCGAGTATTGATCGCCCGGATAGGCCCGGGCAGGCGCCACCAAATCGCTCACCCGAACGTTGGCCGTGCGGCGATCCGAACCAACGCCGACCGGAAGAATCGGAATCCCCGACTGACGCGCCGCCGCCAACGCCGCCTCGGGCCCGGCCCCCGCGTTCTGGCCGCCGTCGGTAATGAGAATCACGCCCGAGACGGGCGCTTCACGCTGCTGGGCAAGCACCTGGGCCAATGCCTCGCCCAGCCGCGTCTCCGTGCCCGCCGGCACAAGCGACGCCTTCCAGTCGATCGCCTCGGGCGAGTCGGCCGCAACCTCGCCGGTCGACAAAGGCGAGACGTTTCCCGCCAAAGCGTTTTCGTCACCCAACCCGCCCGATGCGACGTTCTCCCCCTCGTCCATCCGGTCCCGCTCCAGCAGCGGCTCGACCTTTTCGCCAAACCGAAACACCGAAACGTCGTGAACGCCGCACAACCGATCGACCAGCCGAGATCGGGCCAACGACGCGGCGACCTGGCCGGCCCGGGTCTGACCGCCGGTCGTGTCGTCCGACATGCCCATGCTAAGGCTGTTGTCGACCAACACCAACACGCGCGAGTTGATCCGACGCTCGTCCTCGGTCCGCCATTGGGGCTGCAAATAAAGCAACAATAACGCGAAAAATACCGCCGTTCGCAGCAATGTCAACGCCCATCGCCAATGAGGACTCAACTCGCGCGCGTCGCGGCGGTAGACCATCCACGCCAGCGTCATCACGCCCACCGTCACGCCGATCGGCCCAATCCAGTCCGAATTCGTCTGTATCCGCGCCAACTCGAAGACCGTTCGGGTCGCGGCGGCAAGAAGAAGCGGGGGGCTACACGTCATCGAACGCCTCCCGCGCTGGGCGAAAGCGACTTCTCCGTCCGTCCCGGATGATAGGAACACGACCACGCGAATATCTGCTCGCCGACCAACAGCGCAACAAGCAGATACAATAACGCATCGCTCAAATCGTAGCCGGCCAACTCGTGACGGTCGGCCTCGAAAGCGTCGGACTGGTGATACGTATACTTCACGCCCGCCAAACGATCGCTCAAACCCGCCGCGTCGAGCCGCGCCAGGTCGCCCTCGCGCGGGTCGACGTTCACGGCATAGCGGCGAACCTCGGCCGCGCCGCCCGCCGAAAGAAGCTGTGCCTCGTAAACACCGGCCTTCTCGGTCCGCGGAAACACAGCGCGCAGCGAACCGTCGGCCGCCGAGACCGACTCAACCGTGGCCCCGTCCACCCGCTCTTGCCCCGGAGCCAAAAATCGCACGCCGGCCTGATAACGCCCCGGATCAAACGCCAACTCCAAAGGCGAACCGACAACCGGCGACGCCGCGGAGTCGGGCCGGCCAGAAAGATACGCCTGCATTTCCTGAATTATCACCGGAAAACTCGGATTGGCGCCCGCGTTGTTCCACGTCGGAGCGGCCGTCGTCAGCCAGGCGATCACGCGACCTTTGCCCAGCGGCCGCTCGACCACCAGCGGCGCGCCGTTGCGCAATCGCGCGATCACCAACGCCGCCGAATCGGCCGCCGGCCGCCATTCCGCCGGAACCCCAAAATAACGGCTCACGTTGATCGTCGACAGAAAACTATTGTCCCGACCCGCGAGTATGCGAAACACGGGATGGTCGGCCGCCTCGACGTCGGGCACTTTTTCCAACCGGTCGACCGGCAACTCCTTCTCGCCGGTCACGGGAACCGGAAACAGACCTTTTCCATCGCGCCAAAGGCTTTCGTTCACGAATCCCGCCCGCGTCCCCGGCCCGACGAACCACGCCACCCCGCCGCCGCCCGCCGCGAAACGCTCCAGCGCGTCGATCGCCGGCGCGTCGAGATGCTCGACGTCGCTCAGGTAGATCGCCTGGAAATCGTCCAAAGGGTGCGCGTTGAGAAACGACGGCGGCTCGACGCGCGGCTGAATGCCCGTCCGCGCCGTCCCGCCCGGCGCCAACGCCGACGAAAGAAACAACGCTCCCCGGCCCTCCATCGTGCCGTCGATCACCAGCACCGGCACCTCGAGCGCCACGTCGACAACCGCGTAGCGCGTGTTGTCCAACGCCACGGCGTCGCCGTCCAACCGCGCGGCCAGCCCATGCGAACCGGCCGCGGCGAAACTCACCTGAAACCGCTCCCGCGACGCTCCGCCCGGCGGAATCTCCCGAATCTTGACGGCCGGCCGCGCGTGACCCTCCTCGTCGAGAACAACCGCGACGTTTCGCGCGGGCTCGGCGCCAAAGTTGCGCGCCTCGACCTCCATCATGATCGAGATGCCCGCCGCCCGCGTACCCGAAATGGCCTCGAGCTTCGTAATCGCCAGATTCGAGTGCTCCCGGTCAACGCAGTTCACCAGATGAATGGTCGCGTTTTTGTCGGCCAACTCGGCCAACCGCCCCCGCAACGCCTCGGCACGGTCCCAATCCTTCGCACGAAAATCCGAAACGATGTAAACCATGGCGTTTTCGTCGCCGGCCGCGCCCAAAAGCCGGCCAACCGCGCGGATCGCCGCTTCCGGACCCGCCGCGCTCGCCGAGCAATCCACCGACTTGAGCAACGTTCGCAATCGGCCCAAAAACTCCCCGTCTACCCGATCGTGATGCAAATCGGGTTCCGGCCGTCCCGCGGCGCGGGCAGCACGCGAAAAACGCAAAAGCGTAAACGTCTGTGGGTCAAAACGCTCGGCCGCCATGGCGCCGATCCGGTCGACGACCCCCTTGGCCCCGTCCATCGCGGCGCCCCCGTCCCGGCGGTCCGACATCGAAAAACTGTCGTCCAGCAATACCACGTGATGGGTCTTGGTCCCGCCCAACATCGCGCCCAATTCGTTGCGCAACAGCGGCTGCGCCACGATCAACACGACCAACGCTATGGCCGCCATCCGCATGGCCAAAAGCAACAGCTCCTTCAACCGCACCCACGTCCGATTTTTCCGCTGGCTGGCCAGCAAAAACTCCATCGCCGCCCAACGTACCCGACGCTGGTGCATCAGGTTGATCAAATGAATCAACACCGGCACCCCAGCCAGGAGCAGTCCCCAAAGCAGCGGCGTATGAAGAAACGTGGGCATGAATTATTTCCAAAGTCCCCTCTCCCTTTCAAAGTCCCCTCTCCCTTTGGGAGAGGGTCAGGGT
>JAFGAY010000289.1 GCA_016933425.1 Pirellulales bacterium | reverse complement strand
GCGCGAGAACAATCTTGCGAACCACTCCCGGACGGGCTATTCTAAACCCTTGTGGAAAACGCAAGTTGCCGTGCGCGTCGCTTGGCAGGTCGAGGTTAAGACTCGCGCAGAGGCGCGGAGACGCAGAGGGGTCTTGATTTGGTGTCGTGATGGAATCGGACGACGCATCAGCAACCATGACGGCGACGGAGCCCAGCACGGTCCCCCCGGTGCCGAGGCCCGGGCGGTTGCTGGTGATCAACAGCCTGTTAGTCATCGTTATCTCGATGGTGTTTACGTCCTTCGGAATCCGCGCTTTTGTAACTGTGGATTTCATGGACCTTCCGTGGGCGCTACTTCCCATCACCGTTGGCGTCCTGGAATACGCGTCGTGCTTTCGCCACAGCTTTCGAGCCGCGAGAATGGTCGCGTTTCTTCATCTTGCCGGCGTTTTTGTTTTTCTCTTGATCACGCTCAGCATCACAGGTCTTGCCTTTTTCAGGGCTCCATTCGGAGAGCGACCACGCACGGTTGATCTCATCGTTGGCATGACGATTACCACCTTATTGGCAACCATCGCCGGCCTGGGCGTATGGGGACATTTGAGATGGTCGGAGAATCTCGATCGTTGGCGGCGTCGATGCCTATACAAAAGAATTCGCCGTGAAAGACGTCCTTTCCAAGTTTATATCCTCGAATTGCTGCTGCTCATGACGGCCGTCGCCCTGGTCGCTGGGATGGCGTCTTGGATGATCCGCATGAGCGTGTATTTCTGACGAATACGGCCCCTTCGTCAAGAATACCCCTCCGCGCCTCTGCGTCTCTGCGCGAGAAAAAAGTCAATTCCCCCGCCCGGCGCGATCCGACGCTCGGCGTTCGACGATGATCGGCTCGGCCGGCAGCCGCTGTTCGATCCGCGGGCGCAGGTCGGGCGTGCAGTAGATTTTGTGGTTCTCCACGGTCCCGACGATCAAGAGGGCATCGAGGTTCTCAGGCAGCCGGTCGATTCCTTGCGGGCCGAGCACGCTCAGCGCCGTGGCCCAAACGTCGGCCGTTACCGCGTTGGGCGCCACCACGGTGGCCGAAACGACTGACGCGGCGGGCCGGCCCAGCCGCGGGTCGACGATGTGGCTGTAGCGCCGACCCTGGATCACGTTGTATCGAGCGTAGTCGCCGCTCGTGCACACGGCCCCTTCCGAAAGTCGAAGCGTGGTGAAACATTCCATCCGAAAGGGGCTGCGGACCTCGACGCGCCACGTCGGCCGGTCGGGCGGGCGTCCGAAGCAGGCGACGTCGCCGCCCACGTCGACCAATCCACCCTCCAGCCCGGCGGTGCGCATCGCGGCGGCGGCCCGATCGATCGCGTATCCCTTGGCGATGCCGCCCAGATCGACCGAGGCCGTGGCCGATCGTTTTTTCACGATGGTCGACATCCAGTGGAAATCGTCCCAGCCGGATTGCTTTCGAGCCTCGGCGATTTGCGCGTCGGTCGGCAGCCGGTTGTCGCGGCCGGCCCGCTTCCACAATTCGATCAGCGGCCGACAGGTCGCGTCGAAAGCGCCGTCGGTTTCTTGCCACGCCTCCGCAGCCAACCGGAGAACCTGGACCGAGTCGGGCGACAGACGGACCGGCGATTCCACCCCGGCGCGGTTCAATTGCGAGATCTCGGAGTCGTCGAGCCAACTGCTCATCCGCGCTTCGGTCGCGCGGAGCGCGGTCTCGGCCTCGCGCAGCGCCGCTTGGCCGCGTTCCAACTCACCCCGCGGCACCACCGCCGCCAACATGCACTGGGTGCCCATCATCCGCTCGGGTCGGCGTTGGACGGCCACGAGCCGGCCGGCCGGCGCGTTCTCGACCTTCCACAGGCCGACCACGACCACGATCACCAGGAGCGCAAAAAGCCCCGTCCCCACCAAGCGTCCTGTCCGCAACCCACCGTTCATGCCGGTGTCCCAATTTTTTCTGACCCGCAAAGGCCCTACCAACCGAATAACCAAGAGGACCAGTATAATCGCGCGGCGGCGACGTGTCGGCGCGGTTGGGTTGAGAAAAACGGACGGGGGGAACATGAGTTTGTTACTTCATGCGGGGGGGTTGTGTCGTCTTGCGCGCCGACCGTGCCCATGCCCAATCGGACATGCGGCCTGCGGCCCAGGTTTTTTCCTGGCTCGCGCGTCATTTCGATCGGCGTGGCTGCTTGGCGTTTTTGTCGTCCTGGTCGCCTCTTCGGCGGCGGTGGCCGATTCGCCCTCGGGCTCGCGTCGGCCGGCTTTTGATCCGAATCGGGCCGACACGAGTCAGGCCGCCCGGCAATCGGCCGTTTCGATGATTCCCTTCGACAAGCTCACGCCCGAGGCCCGCCGAAAGGTTTCGTCCGTTCTTTCCCAAACAACCCTTTTCCGGCGGATGCCGCTGTACGTTGGCCAGTGCGACCCGGAACTCTATCGTTTCCTCGTGCGCCATCCCGACGTGGTGGTGGGCGTTTGGGAAGAACTCGGCATTAGCGAATTTCGCATGGCCGAGAACGAGTCGGGCACGTTCCGCGCCGTCGAGGGCGACTCGACCGCCGGAACGGCCGAGTTTCTTTACCAGGACGATGAGACCCACGTCGTCTACTGCGAGGGAGGCTATCGAGGACCGCTCCTGGCCAAGCCGATCCGTGGGCGGGCGCTGTTGATTTTGAAAACAGGCTATGTCCAGCAGCCCGACGGCCGCTACTACATTACCAGCCGCCTCGACACGTTCACGCAGATTGACAACGCGACGGTCGAGTTTCTCACGCGGACCTTCCAGCCGTTGGTCGGCCACGTGGTTGACAACAATTTTCTCCAGACCTCGGCCTTTGTCGGCAGTCTGTCGCGCACGGCCGAGACCAACCACCGAGGCGTCCAGCGTCTGGCCGGCCGCCTGCACCGCGTTCGGCCCGAAATCCGCCGGGAATTCGCTACGCTGGCCCGGGAAGTTGCCGAGCGATCGACCCGCCAGGTTTCGCACGAGGAGCCGGCGCCGGTCGGCGTGCGAACGGTGGCCAAGCCGATCGCAAGGCGGTATTGAGAAGTTTGCGCGGGTCGGGCGCGAAGCGGCTGCCTATTTATGGAACTTCTCGCGGTAGGCGGGAACTTCGAGAATCGGTTGGCGTTCGATTTCCTCGATGACGTGCTCTATCTGGCGATAGCGGCCGTCGGCCACCTCGAACTGGCGCATGATGCTGGGCAGGGCGTCCTGGAGCACGATCTTCTGGTCCTGGCGCAGCCGCGACACGAACGTGCGCAGCACGCCGAACGCCATGCGACCCAGCGCAATCGTCTCCTGATTGCGGTGGATGCGGCGGTTCAGGTCGGTTTGGGCCAGCGCGTGCAGGCCGAGCCGCTGGTAGATGTCGATCAGCATGGCCGTTTCGACGCCGTATCCGACGGGAAAGGGAATTTGTTCGAGAATGGCCCGGCGCCCCGCGTACTCGCCCGACAACGGCTGCAAAATGGC
This sequence comes from Pirellulales bacterium, assembly GCA_016933425.1. Taxonomy (GTDB): domain Bacteria; phylum Planctomycetota; class Planctomycetia; order Pirellulales; family Thermoguttaceae; genus UBA11386. Next base: position 8,478 of record JAFGAY010000289.1, on the reverse strand, counting down.
CGTCAACTCGGGATAGAACAAGCTGAACAGGGGGCGGATGAGAATCTCGGTGACCCGGCCGCCGCCCGTGGGTCGCAGTCCGCCCGAGTAGGCCATTGGCCGATCGTAAAAAGCCTTGACGTACTGGATGTCGGGATTTTGAATAAGCGGCCCAACCAGCCCGTAGACGAACCGTGGGTGGATATTTTTGATGTCGCTGTCGACGTAGACGATGATGTCGCCGCGGAGCAGGTAAAGCGCCTTCCAGAGGTTCTCTCCCTTGCCGCGATAGTTGCCGCATTCGACCAGGTGGTCCGAGGCGATGTAGACGTCGGCGCCGAAACTGGCGGCGATTTCGCATGTGCGGTCGGTGCTGCCCGAGTCGACCACGGCGATTTCGTCCAACAGGGGATAGCGGTCGGCCAGTTCGGCCTTGAGAATGACGATTTCCTGGCCGATCGTGGCTTCTTCGTTCAGCGTGGGCAGGCAAAGCGAGACGGTCAGGCCTTGCCGTTGTTTTTCCTCGACCAGCCACTTGATATCCCAAAAATTCGAGTGGTGGAACGTGCGCGAGGCAAGCCATTGGCTCGTGTCGACCGCCGGCGAGCCGGTGGATACGCTCGGTTCGGCTTCAGGATTCATCGCACACCCCCGAATCAATGGCCAGGATCGTGCCGACCAACTGGGCAACGCCGGTCAGAAGCGGCCCAATGAGCACGTAGTCGGGCTCGTGCTTGCTCCCGCGCTTGCCCCGCGTCATGCCGAGCGTGACGGCCGGAATGTCGCGCGCGATCAACTCTGACAGTTCCGAGGGACTATGGCCCTGGTCGGGCTCGATGCCGAGCCGCGCCATGACGTCCAGCACGCATTTGACCAGCGGATGGGAAAAAGGGATGCCGCCGGCCTTGGTCGAGAAAAAGACGTCGAACGCGGCGTCGACCGTGTGCCGGGCCGACATCTCGGCCACGATATCGTCGATCTGGCCGCAAATCCGCTCGATCATCTCGTCCGAATGGCTGATGATCTCCAGACCCAGTTCGGCCTGGTCGGGCTCGACGTCGTAGGCCACGCCCGCCCGAAGCTTGCCCATGCGGATCAACGTATAAGGCCGGCTCGGGGTCGAGATAGCCAAAATCCGGTTGATAATGTGATTGAGCACAACGAGCGCGTTTTCCGAACCGTAACTCCGCGACGCCTCCGACGTGTCGCGGACCGAACAGGTGATGTCGGCCCGGGCGGTGCCGATCGAAAAGAAATTGAGCCGTCCGAGCTGGATCCCCTCGACGCAAATGCCGGCGTGGACCGGCTGCGGCAGGTGGTCGAGAAAGAAGCGGATGCCCGCGTGATTGCCGCGCTCGAGCGACCGGGTCGAGCCGACCAGGAACAAATCGCTTTGCAGTCGGATGCCCAAATGGTCGAGCACGGCCGGCACAAGCGAAACGATCGCCGCGCCCAGGGCGTTGTCGCCCACGGCCGGCGCGATAACCCGGTCGGCCTCGACGCGAACCTCGTGGGGTTCCAAGGCGGAAACAATCGTATCGAGATGCGAAACGAGCAGGATGGTCCGCTCGCCGGTAGTCCCGGGCAGCCGGCCGACGGCGTTGCCCGCCTCGTCCGCCGCGGCATCGCTCATGTGAGCTTCGGTGAACCGATCCAAAAGAAACCGGACCCGCTCGGCTTCCTCGCCGCTGGGGGCGGGAATTTGCGAAAGCATAACCAGATTGGCCAGCAACCGCTCGCGCAGCGGAAGCAACGTCTCGGGAAGCGATTCGAGGACGCCCTCTTCCAGCAGCGATGCATTCATGGGCTACCTCCGACCCGCGGGAAAAAACCGAACCGCGACTGAAAAAACGTCTTTCCCAATAGGCGATTTCTCGTTCAAGAGCGCCGCTGACGGCAGTCAAATAACGTTTCCACCGAAAAGCTCGCTCGCGCCGAGGGACCATTCCAAAGCGGTGTCCTGCCGTGCGCCGCGACAACCGCGCAACATCGTCACGCAATAGCACCAGATTATACGATATCCAATCGACTCCTTCCAGGCAGCGACAAGGTTCTTGCACGGGGGGGCGGCTCCAAGCCGTTAAAAAGTGCTTTACCCACAAAAGTTTACTTCATCTCGCCTCGCAATCACAAACCATTGTTTCTTGCAGACGCCTCCACCCTATGTCGCCATAACCGGTTACCGCCCCCGCACGAAAAGCGACGATCGTTCACCCGGTCGGAAAAGGTTATATAATAAGAAGATCGCCGGGTCGCTGCCCGGTAAATAGTCCGCGCGGACGGATTCTTTGCCCCAACCACCGGGTCGCGGCCCGGCCAACCCGAACCGAGCATTCCCTTGAGCGACCCAACCAACGTTCCCTCGGCGAAAACCACCGTGGCCGGCCGGCACGCCGACGAAATGACGCCGGACCAACTGGCCGAAGCGAAACGCTACGGGCGGCGGAGCCTGGTCTGCGACCTGGCCGATCGCGCGTTGGACCTTGTCTATCTGGGCCTCGCGGCATTGGTCGCGGCTCGGCCATTGGACGCCTGGCTGCAAGACGCCTCGCCGCTGCTGGCCGACTGGTGGACGTTGCGGCTGATCGTTCTTTTCGCGATCGTCTTCGCCGTCCACGTGGCTGTGTCGTTTCCGCTGTCGTTTTACTCGGGCCACGTCGTGGAACGCCGTTTCGGATTGAGCACCCAGACGTTCGCCGGATGGCTGTGGCGCTATGCCAAGCGAATGGCGCTTGCTGGGGCGTTCGGCCTGGCCCTGTTTGTCGGCCTCTTCTGGCTAATCTGGACTACGGGCCCGTGGTGGTGGCTGGTCGCGGCCGGTGCGTTTTTCCTGGTGAGCGTCCTGTTGGGCCAGCTCATGCCCGTCCTCATCATGCCGCTGTTCTACAAGATCGAGCGGCTCGACCATCCCGAACTCATGGAACGGTTGGGCCGGCTGGTCGAGGGGACGGGCCTGTCGATCGAAGGCGTCTACCGGCTTGATCTGAGCGACGAAACCGTCAAGGCCAACGCCATGCTCGCCGGACTGGGACGCACGCGGCGGGTATTGCTGGGCGACACGCTCTTGGCCCAGTGCAACTTGGACGAGCTCGAAGCGATTTTCGCCCACGAAATCGGCCACCACGTATTCCACCATATCCATCGAATGATGTTCGCCGGATTGGTCTACAGCGCGGCCGGATTCTGGATTTGCGACGCTCTGGTCAAGCTCTGGGTTGGCGGCGATTCGCTGAATTATGCTCAACTGCCCGTCTACGCCTTGCCTTTTTTCATGTTCATTTTGGCCGTCTTCACGAATCTGCTCGAACCGATCACCAACGCGATCAGCCGCCGCTACGAACGCCAGGCCGACCGTTACGCCTTGGAGCGGACGGGCCTGACCACGGCGTTTGTTTCCGCGTTCCACAAGCTGGCCAAGCTGAACAAGGACGATCCCAACCCCCATTGGCTCGAAGCCGCGCTGTTCCACAGCCACCCCCCCATCGGCCGGCGCGTGGCCATGGCCGAAGCCTTCGAGCGGCGATAAGCCTTGCCTGCGCGGTTCATGGGGCATTCGCCCCGGGTGAACGTTTGCCCAGTTTCTTTATGAGGCTCGGCCTCGCGCCATCGCAATCCGGGAACGCACGAGCAACCTAGACTTGGTCATGCAGGCCTCCATGCCCAATCTGATTCTCTTGGCGAGTGTTTCGCCCTCACTGCGCCCCAGGCTAAGTTTTCTCGAACGCCGCGTGCTGAGGCTGGTCGCGCTGGGGCACAATCGCCGTGAAATCAGCATCTTATTGAGTCAACCGGCCGAGGTCGTCAGGCAATGCCAGGCGAACCTGAAACGCAAGGCCAAAACCACGAGCCTTCGCGGTCTTGCCGGCTGGGCTCGCCGCAAGGGATTGAGCCGCCCGGACGACCGGCTCAGCCAATGGGAACGCGATCAACTCGGTCGGTAGGCTGGGTTGGTGGTCTGGCGCGTTTTTCCACACCGCCGGGTCACGACCCGGCCTACGTGAACCGGTCTACGGTCGCAAAAAGAGCATGGCTACTCCATCCCTCTTTCGGTAATCACCCGTTGGATAAAAACTCCACCGTGGGGGGGCTAATCCGGGGAATCGTTATAAACCAACCAACATTTTCTTGACCTCCCCAAGACGATCGAACATATTGAATCGAAATGCGCCACCCTCCGCCTTTATCGAACTCGGCTCGCTCACCGGGTTTACCGCTCGTTTCCTCGGCGGCGCAAGACACTCAGTGATCGGCAATTCCATGATTCGCATTCTGCTCAGCATATGCCTAATCGGCGGGCTGACTGCCTCGTCGGCCCTGGCCGGCGCGGCGCTCCCGTTGGAAGGCGACGCCTACGATTACAATGGAACCCGTGTCGACATTTCCGGCGACACCATCCTGGTCGGCGGTTGCTGCGGCGGCGCGGGAGAAACGGGCTGGGCCCAGGTTTTCGTCTACTCGGACGCGAGTGGCCAGTGGCAGTGGGATCATCAACAAACCCTCACGCCGGCCGATTCCGGAAGCAGCTATTTCGGCTACGGCGTGGGACTCGACGGCGACACGGCGGTCGTCGGCGCCTACGGCAGCAATCAGGCTCACGTCTTCACCCGGGTCAACGACGTCTGGAGCGAGAGCGCCACTCCGTTGGTGCATGTGGGCGCCGGTGGATTCGGCTATGACGCGCGCATCGACGACGGCTACGTTATCGTCGGAACCTGGTCGTCGAATACGGCCTATGTGTTCGGCGAGGGAATGATCGACGGCCAGAGCTTATCCGCCTCGGGCGTCCGCAAAAAATTTGGTCAGAGCGTCGCCATTTCGGCCACGGCCGCGATGGTCGGCGATTGGGAGGCCAACACGGCTTACGTCTATCGCTATCACTACGACGAACTCACCGGCAATGCGTCCTGGATCGAGGAAGCGGCCCTCGCTGGCGGCAGTGGGTCCGACAAGTTCGGCGGCTGCGTGGCCATCGATGGAGACTACGTCATTGTCGGCGCCGAGGGAGCCAACCACACGGCCGGCTCCGCCGCAATCTATCATCGCGAAGGCGCCGCCTGGGTCGAGCAAACCCTGCTCGTGCCCAACGAACTTGTGATCGGCGACCGCTTCGGGTCGTCGGTGGCCATTTCGGGCGACGTGGCCGTGGTCGGGGCCGTCAACCAAGGCCCGTTCGGCGCGCGAAGCGGCTCGGTTTACGCCTTCGAGCGCGTCGGCGACGTTTGGTTTCCCTCGGCCAAGCTGCTCGCCGACGACGGGGTGGACGGCGACGAGTTCGGCAACGCCGTGGCCATCGACGACGATTGGATCGTCGTCGGCGCCTGGAACCACGACGAGGGAAAGGGTGCGGCCTACGTCTTTGAAACGCCCTCGCTGACGCTCATTCCCGGCGATGCCAACCTCGACCATCAGGTCGACGACGACGACGCGATTATCCTGGCCAACCATTGGGGAATGACCTCGGACATGCAATGGACCGACGGCGACTTCAACAACGACCACGCCGTCGACGCGGCCGACGCTGCGATTCTTGCGGCTCAGTGGGGCGTCGGCGTCGCCGAAGCGACCTCGCCGGCGCCCGAGCCGGGCGCGGCCGTCCTGCTGGCGGGAGCGATAGCCTTCCTGGCCGCTTGGCGCATCAAAACGCGAAATCGCAGCTAGCAAGCCGCGATTGCGTTTCGGCCATCAGGGCGTCTTCCGCCGCTTCGTCGGCCGCTTCGTAGGTAACCGAGAAACGTAAAAACCGGCCCGCGTCGTCCCAGGGAACCGTCGAAATCGAATGCTCGGTGATGAGATATTGGCTGGCCGCCTCGGCCGTGTCGAACGCGACGCCGCCGGCCGACTTGGGGCTCAGCGTGTAGAGGAAATAGGACCCGCCGGGCATCTGGCACTGGAACCCGCACCGACGGAGCATGGCAACCAGCTTGGTCAGCCGCCGTTGGTATTTTTCCCGGACGCGGCGCGGAATCGCGTCGTCGTCCAGCGCGGCGACGGCCGCCCGCTGGATGGCGATGAATTGGCCCGAGTCGCTGTTGTCCTTGATGTCGGCGAACGCCTGGACGAGCCGCCGATGGCCGCAAACCCAGCCAAGCCGCCAGCCGATCATGTTCCAGCCCTTGCTGAGCGAATAGACCTCGACGCCCACGTCGCGGGCGCCAGGCACTTGCAGAAAACTCAATGGGGGATCGCCATAGCTGAGCATCAGGTGCGCCGCGTCCTGGACCACGACGATTTCGTTCTCCCGCGCGAACCGGACGACCCGACCGTAGAACTCGGGCGTGGCCACGCGGCCCGTTGGACTGTTGGGATAGTTCAGCACCAGCAGCTTCGCCCGGCGGCGAATGTCCGCGGGAATCGAATCGAGGTCGGGAAAAAAATCGTTCTCTGCCAGCAGGGGCAGTCGATGGATCTCGCCGCCGTAGTACTTCGTGTGCGTGCCGGCCACGGGGTAGCCGGGCACGGTCATGAGCGTCACGTCGCCTGGGTTGATCAACGCCGCCGGTAGCATGGCCAGCGCCGTCTTCGAGCCGATGCAGTGGTTGATCTCTCCGTCCGGATCGAGTTCGACGCCGAATTGCCGGGCCATGAATCGGGCTACGGCTTGCTTGAACTCGACGATGCCGTTGTCGGCATAGCCGCGGTTGGCCGGCCGGTTGATCTCCTCGGCCATGACCCGGCGCACGGACGGGTCGGCCATTTCGTCGTTTTCGCCGATGCCGAAGTCGATGAGTTTGCGTTCGGGATGCTCGGCCAGCGAGCGGCGCTTGGCCCGCTTGATCTTCTCAAACTTGTATATCTCGGTGCCCTTGCCGTAGCTGGCTCCGCCGATCCGCTCGGCAAAAAGTTTTTGGAAATAGGGATCGCTCATCACTGGTCCATGGTGCGGGATAAAACTGGCTCGCCAAAACCAACCATGATAGCTGGCCCGCACCAAACAGGCAAGAACCACGTACCGGGCAAAAACCGTGAGCCCTGTCGTGACCCGGCGGAATCATGACCCCGCAAGAAATCCATGCCGCCTATTGACCGCGCATCTTTGGGAGGCCGCTTCCTTACGGTCGCGGTTCGGTTGAGCCCCGGCCCCCGTCGTCAGTCGTCCTCGAAGTTGCCGTCCTTTCCCTTCTTCATGCAGCATTTCTTGTACTTTTTGCCGCTTCCACAGGGGCACGGATCGTTTCGGGCGATTCGCGATTGGGCGGCCGACTTGGGCTCGGTTTTGGCTTTCGTCTTGGTTCGTCGTTCCTCGGCATCCGGCTTCGTCTGGCCGGCCTGGTCGTAGGACGGTCCGGATTTCGGGTCGCTGAAATCCCAACTCACCCAAACCCGGTTCACGCGACTCGGATCAAACGTCTCGGGATTGAAATCATCGGGAATCAAATCGGCGAAGTCGTCATACGCTTCGTGGTTCGGATCCTTGATCGCGTCGAGCAGGGCGCCGTATCGGGCCGGACCGCCGCAGTCCTCGGGCGGGCAACGCCGCTCGCCCTCGACGCAACGCGGATAATGTACGCCCGGCTCCGGCGCGCCGACGGCTTCGATTTCGATCCGGTGCGTCCATTGGTCGCCCAGATCATAAACATAGTCAAACGCCATGGATTTCTGACCGACAACCTGGCTGAGATTCATGTCCACCGCGCTTCGGTTGTCCTCGTCGACGGCCCTAGGTTCTGTGTAGGCCATGTCGCCAATGTGGAATTCATAGAGATGGTAGTTCTCCCAGCCCATCGCGTCCTGGATCACGCCGTGGAGCATCTGCAGCGAGCAGTCCTCCACTTCGACACGGCGCCAGATAGGCGGCTCAACGTCGCTTAGGGTGATTTTGATCCGATAAACCGACGAAGAAGCGTCCGATTTCGGTGTCGCCATTGTCCGATGTCCTTAAAACCGGAAAAGCATTGTCAGAAAAAAACAACTAACGAAAAACCTGCCAAAAAAAACAACCCTCTCCAGAATTGATTTTCGGACAAGCCTTGAAAAAAGCGTGACTCTAGAAAAACTACGCATGGAACGTCTCCACGACTAGGCCCGTCGCGCGGCGCAGCCGATCGCCGATCGCGTCGATCTGGTCGTCGGCCAGCGGCGCGACCCAGGATTCCACCGGAGGCCGTGCGACAGTGTGGATTTGCACCCGGTCGATCCGCCCGCCGGCGTCAACGATGCCGCGGAGCCGCCGGGCATAAGTGGAAAGCTCGTCGTCGGACGGCGGCCGGCCGTCCAGCCGCATGAATAACGTCTGGATAACCAGCGGCCAGCGCCGGGCCGTCTCGGTCAGATTGTCGAGAATCGATGCAAAAGGCACGCCCGAGCGATTCACCCGCCCATAGTATTCCTCGGTGCCCGCGTCGAGCTTTGCCCAGATTTCGCCGTTGTTGTCGCACAAAATGGCCAGCGCGCCGCGAACCGCGTCGTCCAGCAGCAGGCTGCCGTTGGTGATCAGCACGAGTTTGACGTCGGCCAGGGCGTGCCGGCGTCGCGCCGCGGCGCAAATGGTCACCGCTCGGG
>JAFGAY010000288.1 GCA_016933425.1 Pirellulales bacterium | reverse complement strand
CAGACGCTCGAGTGGCCGAACTACTGGGGCTACGATCCGTTGGCGTTTTTCTCACCCCATCGGGGGTATGCCGTGAGCCAGGAGCCCGGCGCGCAGGTTCGCGAGTTCAAGCAGATGGTGCTTGCGCTGCACCAGGCGGGCATCGAGGTGATCCTCGACGTTGTTTTCAACCACACGGCCGAGGGCAATCATCAGGGGCCGGTGCTGAGCTTCAAGGGGCTCGAAAATCGCGTTTATTACATGCTCGAAAACGGCGGAGCGACTTATAAGAACTATTCGGGCTGCGGCAATACGCTCAACGGCAATCACCCGATTGTCCGCGAGTTGATCTTCCATTGCCTTCGTCATTGGGTTCACAACTACCACATCGACGGTTTCCGGTTCGATCTGGCGTCGATCCTCAGCCGCGACCGGGAGGGCCACCTCGTGCCTAATCCACCGGTCGTCGAACAAATCAGCGAGGATCCGTTGCTGGCCGATACGAAGATCATCGCCGAGGCCTGGGACGCGGCCGGCGCGTATCAGGTGGGCACGTTCGGCCAGTTGCGCTGGGCCGAATGGAACGGCCGCTATCGCGACGATTTGCGGCGTTATTGGCGAGGCGATCCGCACTTGAGCGGCGCACTGGCCACGCGGTTGGCCGGGTCGAGCGACCTTTATCAGCCGGGCGGAAGGCGGCCGTATCATAGCATCAACTTCATCACCTCGCACGACGGCTTCACTCTGAACGACCTGGTCAGCTACAACGAAAAGCACAATGACGCCAACGGCGAAGGCAATCGCGACGGCGAAAACAACAACTACAGCTATAACTACGGCGTCGAGGGCCCAACGCGCCGCGCGGCCGTCGAGCAAATTCGCCAGCGCCAAATTCGCAACATGCTCGCCTCGCTTCTATTGAGCCAGGGCGCCCCGATGCTGGTGGCCGGCGACGAGTGCCGGCGAACCCAGCAAGGGAACAACAACGCCTATTGCCAGGACAACGACATTTCGTGGTTCGACTGGCGGTTGCCGAAAAAGCACGCGGCGTTGTGCCGGTTCGCGGCCGCCTTGGTCGCGTTTCGCAAGGCCGAGCCAACCGTGCGCCAGACAAATTTTCTCAGCGGCCGGCCGACGCGGCCGGGCGGATTGCCCGACGTAAGCTGGTACGACGCCGAGGGAAATCCGGTCGACTGGGAGCGGAACGATCCAAGCCTTGTTTGCCTGCTGGCGGCCGTGCCGCGCAAGGATCGCACGGCGCCGCCAAACCACCACGTTCTTCTCTTGTGCCACTCGGGATCGGCGCCGCGGACGATCCGGTTGCCGGCCGCGGCCAGGGCCATCCGCTGGCGGACCTTCTTGAACACGGCCTCCGCGCCGCCGGCCGACATTTTTCCGGAACTCGACGGTCCGGCGCCGCCGCGCGACGGCGTCGTTTCCTTGGAATCGCGGTCGATGGTTTGCTTCGTGGCGCCGGACACGTGGTGAAAAGTCGCCGGAAATCCGCGATCCGCCGTCTCTACTTGCGAATTTGGTGTCCGCAAGATCTGAGATTTCAAATTTGAGATTTCAGAGGATGTGTTTGGAAATGCATGGGACGCGTCGGCTGACCGGCACCAGGTTGGGGGTGGTTCGGCCGAGTAGTTGCCAAACCTGGTTCCACCGGGACAAGCCCGGCGGGGTTTGTGGGCGCCAAACGCACTTCAAAATGCGATCTTATTGGCTTTTGCACGGCCAATGAACCGAGGTCGACCAACGGGAGGCCGGTAAATGGGCCGGATACGTTGGTAGAACGGGTCATTGTGCAAGCAAACATCAATAGGTCAAAACGTGCTCTTAGACCGTTTGTTCTAACGCGCCGCTAATCTGCAAGCGCTGGGCTAACCAAACGCCCATCTACATCTGACGCTGCGCACAACAAGCGCTAATTCTGATCGCTAGACTAAACGGTCGAGACACGGAGTAGGGATTCCGGCCGTGAGCGCACTCTTGCACGTCGCCCGTGTCCAACGAATCGTCTCAATCATTCTGGGGAGGGTAAACATTGGAAACGGAAACTTCCACGAGGTTAACGTCACGGGGCACGCGTGGCGCATTTTCATTGATCGAGTTGCTGGTGGTCATATCCATCATCGGCATTCTCGTCGCCATGCTGATGCCGGCCGTCTTCGCGGCCCGCGAAGCCAGCCGTAAAACAGCCTGCCAAAACAACCTCCGCCAATTCGGCGTGGGGCTGGCCGACCACGCCAATCGTCATCGAACGCTCTGTTCGGGAGCTTTCGATTGGCGGCGCGACGGGTGCGTGACCGAGAAGGGCTGGGTTGCCGACCTGGTCAACTCGGGCACGCCGGTCGGACAGATGCTTTGCCCGTCGAACGAGGCGCGCATCGCCGCGACCTACAACGACCTGATCACGATGGATCCCAGCACGGTCAAGGGCGTCGACCTGGTGGGAAGCCCGGAGAAAAAGAAGCCAGACGGTTCGGTGGTCGTCAACGCTTGCCGGCGGATCGTCGAGGAAAACCTGGCTCCCTCGAGCGAACCTCGCCGCGAACTGGTTCGGAGCGAAATCTTCAAAAACCACTACAACACGAACTACACGGCAACCTGGTATCTGGTTCGATCGAGCGTCGTTCTGGACCAAAGCGGCAACCTACTGGGTCGCGATCCGGATGCCGACGTCTCGCTCAGATCGCTCAATTCGACGATGGGTCCCTTGAACCTGGCGCTGGCCGACGCCTCGGAGCGAGGCTCCGCGTTCGTGCCGTTGCTGGGTTGCGGCGGCGTGGCGGGCACGCTGAACGAAACCGTCGAGGACGTGCTGGCTGGAACGCCCGCGACCGCGTCTTTCACCGGCGGACCGGTCGAGAACCCGTCGATGGAAGCACCCCAGTTTTCAAGCGGCACGCCCAAGACGGGATCGGACGGCTGGTGGGCGGGCTGGAACGCCACGCTGCAAGACTACCGCGCTTTCGCTCCGGTTCACCGGCACAGTTGCAACCTGCTGTTCGCCGACGGGAGCGTCCGCAGCTTCATCGACAAAAACGAGGACGGACAACTGAACAACGGTTTCGACCCGAACGAGTCGAACGGTTTTGCCAACGACGAAGTCGAAATTCCGCCCGAGGAGGTTGCCAGCGGGTGGTCGTTGCGGAGTAGATAGCACGGGTGATTCAACAATAGAGAGAATGGAACCATGATGCACACTCGACTAGGACTCATTTGCACGGCCATGCTTGTCATGACATGCCTTTTCGTTCCTTGCGCGACGGCTCGGGCGGCGGTTTCTTCCTCGGGCGACGTCGATCCTTTCGACCCGACGAGCTGGACCTTGCTGACGAGCGCCTTTATCGGAAAGACGGGCGAGGGAAGCGTAACCGTGGACTCAAGCGAGACGATTCAGACGATCCAATCGGATTACGGTTATCTGGGTTACGAAGCCGCGGCCGAGGGGACCGTGACCATTAGCGGCGAGGGATCAAGCTGGACCAATCGCCGGGAACTCCGTGTAGGCTGGAATGGCGAGGGAACTCTCAACATTGCCGACGAGGCCATCGTCAGCAACACGGAAGGCACTCTCGGCCGCTATTCCGGCTCAACGGGCGAGGTGACCCTCAGCGGCGCCGGGTCGACATGGACCAATAGCGGCATCCTCTACATCGGTCGATCAGGGAATGGAATCCTCACGATCACCGGCGGCGCGGTCAGCAATTCCTCCGGCCGGATCGGATCGGGGGCGGGTTCGCAGGGTCTGGTCACCCTCGACAACGCCTCCTCGACGTGGGCCAGCAATGGCAATCTTTACGTTGGCGACTATGGCGAGGGAACTCTTGCTATTACCGGCGGCAGCGTCGAAAACGACGACGCCTATATCGGTCATTACGTCGGGTCGAACGGCACGGTTACGGTCGACGGCGCCGATTCGACGTGGACCAGCGACGGCAACCTTAACGTCGGATATTACGGGCCCGGCTCGCTTGCCATCGTCAACAGCGGAAGTGTGGAAAGCAACGAAGGCCGTATCGCCTATTATTCCGGTTCGACGAGCGAAGTGTCGGTTGTCGGCACCGGCTCAACATGGATCATCAGCGGCGCGCTATCCGTCGGCCCCCTTGGCAACGCAACGCTCGATCTTGCTCGTGGTGGAAATGTTACCGCCGCAAGCGCCGCGGTCAATGGCTCGTCGCTGATCACGATCGACATTGGGGCTGGCAGCCTTCTCTCCATCGGCGGCGGGGCCGGAACTATTACCAACGACGGCACCATTCGCATGTACGCCGGGGCCACCCCGGCAGCCGGCGAAATCTTCACGCCGATCCAAGCAGGGGGTTGGACCGGCGGGGGCGTTTACCAAGCCGTTGGAGGCGTCTGGAACGACACGAACCGCGAGTTCGTCGTTTCCGAAGTGGCAGCGGGCACGTCGGGCACCATGTTCTCGATCGATCTGGCCGAGATCCAGCGGGTTCGAGTCAACGACTCCGCGACCGGCTGGGCCGTCGCCGCGAGTTTTCTGGCGACCGATGCTTCAACGGCCCTCGAGTTGACCGCGACGGCTATCAGCGACACCGTGTTGGACGACCTTGAAGCCATGCTTGTCAATGAAATCGTGCTAAGCGGTTGGCAATTTGATTTTGAAACAGGTTACATCCCGGGTGATCCCGCATACGTTTCCTTCGATCTCGGCGAGGGACTCGACGTCGATGAGTTGACCCTATGGCAACACGACGGAAGTGTTTGGAATGAATGCGCCGCGGGGGGACTTACCTGCTCGGGGGCTTATGTCGGTCTGGCCGTCAGCAATTTTGGCGCCTACGCCGTGACGGGCGTCGCGCCGACGCCAACCATTCCGGGCGATACCAACGGAGACAATTACGTTGATGAAACGGATGCCGCCACGTTGGGGGCGCATTGGGGACAAGCGGGAGGCAGAACGGAGGGTGATTTCAATAACGACGGATTCATCAACGCGGCCGATGCGGCGATCCTGGCGGCCAACTGGTCGCCTTCGCCCATTCCCGAATCTATCGCGTCAACCGGCGCCAGCGTGCCTGAACCGGGCACGATCGCGATGCTGGCTTATGGCTTGATGGTGGGCCTGATTCGCAGAAGGCGCGTGGGATGATGGAGTACACGTCAGAAATTGTACCAAGCCAAACATATGCATTTCCGAGGACGGAGATGGATTTGCGCAAGATGCCCAGCTTGGGCAGGAGGTGGACGATGGCGTAAACGACTGACGGAGGAGGGCTTTCGACAAACTTACTGAAAAATCGCAGAAAGGGGCAATCGAGGCGGAAGACGCGTGTTTTGAATTAACCGAAGCAGATAAATGGAGACAAAAAGATGAAACGTCGTGGTTTTACACTAGTGGAAATGTTGGTTGTGATTGCCATTATCGGCATTCTGGTCGCCATGCTGTTGCCGGCGCTGACCGCCGCGCGCGAATCCGCGCGAAGCGCCACCTGCAAGAGCAACCTGCGGCAGTTTGGCCAAGGGTTCGAGATGTTTGCCAACCGCGATCCGGCGGGCCGGATCTGCAGCGGTGCGTTCGACTTTAATCGCGACGGTTGCCCCGACACCTGGGGCTGGGTCGCCGACCTGGTGAACACGGGCGTCTGCCGGCCGGGCGAATTGCTCTGCCCGACCAGCAATCTCAAAGCCCTCGAGAAGTGGAACGACATGGTCGGCTCGACGCAAACGACCAGCGGCAAGGACGGCTGCCCGCCGAAGCGGCTCGGCGATGGGGCATGCGGACTGGGAGCGACGTTTGACGGCACCGCTTGGACCGGCTTGTTCGCCGGCACCACGGTCGACACGCCCGAGCGCGGCGACTTCCTGGCCCGAACGATCTACGAGAAGGGTTTCAACACGAACTATGTTTCGAGCTGGTACATGGTCCGATCGGCCATGAAGCTCAACAGCACCGTTTCCGGCGGCGTGACGACGGTCACGACAGCCACCGGCGGGTCGAGCGACAGCTTCAAGGGGCTCAACCTGACGATGGGTCCGTTGACCCGGCGCATGTTGGAATCGACGAAGATCCCCAGCTCGAACGTCCCCTTGTTGGGTTGCGGTTCGCCGGGCGACCCGAACGAAGCCATCCTGTCGACCTCGGTCGGCAAGGACCCAACCGCCGCCACGTGGACCACGACGGCCCAAGTTCCCGACGTGTCGGATCCGACCGTCGAAGTTTTCATCCAGTCCGGCGAGCGGTTGTGCGAGTCGTTTAACGACGGACCTGCCCAGTACGTGACCGACGGCGGCGTGGAACTGATCGCGCAGGGGACCGACGTAACGGGCCAAATGATCGCCGAGGCGTCGCCGAGCGGCGGGCCGCTGGCCAACGACACCGAGGGCGGCTGGCTCCAGGACACTCGCGACTGGTCGGCCGTGCACCGCGGCTCGTGCAACATCCTGATGGCCGACGGCAGCGTCAAGGCGTTCGTCGACGAGGATGGCGACATGTACCTGAATCCCGGTTTCCCGATTCCCAAAAACCTCAGCGAGGATGAATACCAGAGCATTGGCTACCGAGGCGACACGATCGAGATGCACCCGTCGCGGTGCTTCAACGGCGTGTTCCTCAATGCCGACTCGAAGGTAGGCAAGCTGGAAACCTAGTGAAATCGTGCCTCGCATGGCCGCTGCCCCCGTGTTGAATTATTCGCGCAGACTCAACAACAACTTTGCGCGGGGGCAGCGTGCCTTATTGTCCTTCACGGCCACGGCGACGATTCGCCGCGGCTTGATTACCGACACCGCGGCTGATGCTTCATCGCATCGGCCGCGGCACTGTCGTTTACCGAGTCCATTTATTATTCCATTCTTCCACGCATACTTTATGGAAACGAGCAATAAGTCCGCTTTTCGTCACGAACCGCTACCGAGGATGTGGATCGTCGCAATACTTGTTGTTGTCACCGTCCTGGTGCTGGGTGTGCCTTCTTGTTCCCGTCGGAGCGAGGTTGGGGGCAAATCCGTGGTTCCTCGGCGCAATTCGTCCGGTGGCGCGCCGCGGGCCGTCGTCGACGCCACGGAGCATGATTTTGGGATTGTCCAGCCGACCGGCAAGTGTGAATTCACGTTCGAGTTGTCCAACGCCGGGGATAAACCGCTTCAAATTCACAAGGTTCACAAATCGTGCAACTGCGTGCTCGACAAGCTGCCGCTGCGAGTGTTGCTTCCCGGCCAAAGCGCGCCGCTGCGAGTCGTGGTCCAACTGAAGGGTCGCCAGGGT
>JAFGAY010000287.1 GCA_016933425.1 Pirellulales bacterium | reverse complement strand
GTTGACCAGGGTTGCCTTCTTCATGATACCGTTTTTTTAAGGTGCGGATGATGACGATTTGTACGCCGAGAAGGGTCGAACGAAGGGGGAGTGGTCGTCTTTTCCTGGGACAATTCCAGGTTCCCGTGGGCATTATCGCGATCCTTCTAGGGATTGGTTGCACCGCGAAGCGCGCCGAGGACGGCGCTCAGCCGGCCGCCATGCCCGAGGCCGCCAAGGCGGGGGATGCCGCGGGGCCGAGTCCCGCCGTCGCGGTTCCCGACGCGAAAAACGATCCAACGGAACTGCCGGCCGTCTCGTGGATGCTCAAGGCCCGCGCGGTCGAGAATGCCGAGGCTAAAACCGAAGCGGAAATGAAACCCTACACCGAGCAGGTTGCCGGCAACGGGGTGAAGTTCGACATGGTTCCCATTCGCGGCGGCAAGTTTTTGATGGGGAGCCCCCAAGGCGAGGAGGGTCGCAAGGACGATGAAGGCCCCCAGCGCGAGGTGGCCGTCGATCCGTTCTGGATGGGCAAGTGCGAGGTGACCTGGGAGGAATATGAGCAGTGGGCCATGGAACTCGACCTGCAACAGCGGGACAAGGCCAAGTATCAACCCAATCCCTACGATCAATTAGCCGATGCCATTGCGCGGCCGAGCAAACCCTACAGCGACATGACGTTCGGGATGGGGCGCAAGGATTATCCGGCCATTTGCATGACCCAACTGGCCGCCCAGATGTATTGCAAGTGGCTCAGCGCGAAGACGGGCCGCTACTACCGGCTGCCAACCGAGGCCGAATGGGAATATGCCTGCCGCGCCGGCACGACGACCGCGTATTCGTTCGGCGACGATCCCGACGACCTCGAAGACCATGCCTGGTACTATGACAACAGCGACGAGAAGTATCAGAAGGTGGGCCGCAAGAAGCCAAATCCCTGGGGGCTTTACGACATGCACGGAAACGTGGCCGAATGGGTCCTCGACGAAGTCGCGCCGTATGAGCAGGCCGCGGAAGGCGTTTTGCGCAATCCACTGGTCGCGCCCCAGGCCGAACATCCCCGATGCGTGCGGGGAGGCTCGTGGGACGACGATCCCGAGGATCTCCGCAGCGCCGCCCGGCGCGGCTCCGAAAAGGATTGGAAAATGCAGGATCCCCAAATTCCACAGAGCATCTGGTATCATACGGATGCGACATTCGTCGGATTTCGCGTGGTTCGGCCGTTGCGGGTCCCCACGCCCGAGGAGGCCAGGCTTTATGAACCCGAGGTCGGCACGGTCCGCGAGTATCGCGAGGCCCAGGCCGGCAAACAGTAATCGCCGAGGAGCAGCGTCCTTGCGTTTTGGCGATGGTTGCGGCATTTTCACGAAAGGTGTTTTATCATGAGCGAAAACAACACGACGTCGCGGCGGGGTTTTTTGAAACGATCGAGCGGGATTCTCGCCTCGGCGGCGGTAGTTGCGAACCTGGGCGTCGCGCGGACCGCCCATGCCGCCGGCAACGATCAGCTCAAGATTGGGTTGATTGGCTGCGGACGGCGGGGGACGGGCGCCGTGGCCGACTCATTCAGTTCCGACGCAAACTCGAAACTGGTCGCCGTGGCCGACGCCTTCGAGGATAACGCGCGGCGTTCGATCGCCGCGCTGAGCAAGATTCATCCCGGTCGGGTCGACGTCGCCGACGATCGGATTTTCGTCGGTTTCGACGCTTATCGAAAAGTGCTCGACAGCGAAATCGACCTGGTCGTGATTGCCACGCCTCCCGGCTTTCGGCCGCTCCACTATCAAGCGGCCGTCGCGGCCGGCAAACACGTTTTCATGGAAAAACCTTGTTGCGTCGACGCGCCGGGCTATCGTTCCCTGTTGGAAACCAACAAGCTGGCCGAGGAGAAAAACCTCAAGATCGGCGTCGGTTTTCAACGGCGGCACCAGGCGCACTATATCGAAATTGTCGACCGGCTGCGAGGCGGCGAATTGGGCGACATTGAGTTTTTCCGCGTTTACTGGAACGGCGCCGGCGTCTGGAATCGGCCTCGAACCCCGGATCAGACCGAAATGGAATACCAGATGCGCAACTGGTACTATTTCGTCTGGCTCTCGGGCGACCATATCGTCGAGCAACACATCCACAATATCGACGTAGCCAACTGGATTCGCGGCGCGCATCCGGTCGAAGCCCAGGGGATGGGCGGACGCGAGGTCCGCAAATTCGGTCCGTCGGGCGATTTTGGCAACATCTACGACCACCACGCGGTCGAATTCACCTATCCCGACGGAACGAAGATTTTCAGCCAGTGCCGCCACATTCCCGGCTGCTGGCAAAGCGCCTCGGAGCATGCCCACGTCGCCAAGGGCCACGTAAGCTGCGACGAACGAGGCTTCACGATTTACGGACCCGACGGCAAACGGATCAGCCGATCCCGCGCCCACGGCCGCCGATCGTACGACCAGGAACACGTCGACCTGATCGACGCGATCCGCAACGACAAGAAGTACCTGGAGGGACCCATCGGCGCGGAAGCCAGCTTTTCGGCCATTCTCGGCCGCATGGCGACTTATTCGGGTCGTGTTGTCTGTTGGGACGACGCGGCCGCCAAAGGGCCCGATGAAATGCCCAAGGAATTTGCCTGGAACGCCAATCCGCCCGCGCTGCCCGACGCGAACGGCAGCTACGAGCACACGGTGCCGGTTCCGGGGCGGTATAAGCCGTATTAGAATGTAGTTCAGGAAGTGGTTGCCAGGGGTCGGTCGCTCCCGGCCACGACGGAGCGTGGCCCTCCATGACAAAGAGTGGTCCTTCACGACGGAGTGTGGTTATCCATGACGGAGCATGGCGATTCATGTGGAGGGACGCGCTCCGTCGCGTCCGCCATATCCGGCGCACACTTTCCGGAAAACGCATTTGGCTTAGAGGAATGACGCCGCCGCGCGGGAGCGGCGGCTCAAGGAATCAGAAAACACCGTTGAACACGGACGTTGGACCGCGGTTGGAACGATGATTCTTCTTTCCGTCCATGGAATCCGAAAACATTTTGGTCCGGAACCGACGTTGGACGGCGTGACGTTTGACGTTCGCCCGGACGAGCGCATCGGGCTTGTCGGACCCAACGGCTGCGGCAAGACGACGCTCCTGCGGATCATCGCGGGCCGCGAGGAGGCCGACGGCGGCAGCCGCGAACCGCACCGTTCGGTCCGCATGGGCTATCTCGAACAGCAGCCCGTCTTCGAGCCCGGCCGCACGCTTTGGGACGAAGCTCGCGAGGCGCTCCGCGATTTGGTCGAATTGGAGCGCGAGTCGCTCGCGGTGGCCGACGCGCTGGCCGCGGCGGCCGACGCCGACGAGCACGATCGGCTGGCCGCCCGCTACGATCGCCTCCAACAGGAATTGCACCATCGCGACGCTTACAACCTGGACTACAAGATCAAGCGGGTGCTCCACGGACTGGGTTTTGCCCAGGCGGCTGTCGATCAACCGGTCGATACGCTCAGCGGCGGCGAGCAAAACCGGCTGATGTTGGCCAAACTGCTGCTGGCCGAGCCCGACTTGATGCTCCTGGACGAGCCGTCGAACCATCTCGACCTGGAAGCGACCGGTTGGCTCGAGGAGTATCTGGTCACCTGCGGGGCTGCCGTGCTGCTGGTCAGCCACGACCGCTATTCGCTCGACCGGATCACGAACCGGACGCTCGAACTGTTTCGCGGCACGGTCGAGAGCTACGCGGGCAATTTCTCGGCCTACAAACGCCAAAAAGCCGAGCGTCTGCTGGTCGAGCGGCGGGCCTACGAAAAACAACAGGAAGAAATTGCCAAGGCCGAGGAGTTCATCCGGCGCAATCGTTACGGGCAGAAGCACGCCCAGGCCGAGGATCGTCGCAAAAAGCTGGCCCGAATCGAGCCGGTGGCTCCGCCGCGCGAAATTGCGCCGCCGCCGATGGCGTTTGCCGCGGCGTCGCGGAGCGGCGACGTGGTGCTCCGCGCGCGGCGGCTGGCCAAACGCTTCGACCGGACGTTGTTCGAAAACCTTGACGTCGACGTGACGCGCGGGCAGCGCTGGGCCGTGATCGGGCCCAATGGATGTGGAAAAACCACGCTGCTGCGGTGTCTTTTGGGCGAGACCGAGCCGGACGAGGGCCAGGCGAGCCTTGGGCAGGGAGTGCGGCCGGGCTATTTCGACCAGCGGCTCCTTTCGGTCGACGAATCGCAGAGCGTGGTCGACGCCGTTCGGCCCGACGGCCGGTCGATGGAACTGCAAAAGCGCCGCGATCTATTGGCCCGATTCGGCATTGTGGGCGACACGGCATTGCAGCCGGTCGCGCGGCTCAGCGGCGGCGAGCGATGCCGGACGGCGCTGGCGCGGCTGGCGGCGGCCGAGGCCAATCTGCTCGTCCTCGACGAACCGACCAATCACCTGGATCTCTGGGCCCGAGAAGCGCTCGAACACGCCTTGCGGCGGTTCGAGGGGACCGTCGTGCTGGTGAGCCACGATCGGTATCTGGTCAACCAAATCGCCGATCATTT
>JAFGAY010000286.1 GCA_016933425.1 Pirellulales bacterium | reverse complement strand
TTCGGTTGATTTTCGATCTTGGACAGTAATATTAGGGATGAGGGTGCGGGGTCGATGCGTTCTTTATGGGATTCCAGGGCCTGGCGATGAATTCCGTTTCCGACAAACCGAATAAGGTTGCTTTGGTCACCGGCGCCGGCAAGCGTCGGGTGGGCAACGCGGTTGCCCGGCGATTGGCCGAACGGGGTTATGCAATCGCGATCCACTACCATCGTTCGGCCCGCGACGCGATGGAGACGGTTGGCCAACTCGAGGCGTTGGGTGTTCGGGCCGTTGCGATTCAGGCCGACGTGGCCGACGAAAAGCAGGTCGAGCGGATGGTCGATGAGACGCTTGGGGCGTTCGGCCGGATCGACGTCCTCGTAACGGCCGCGGCCATTTGGGAACCCAAACGGCTCGAAAGCGTCACGGCCGACGATCTGCGGCGCCACTTCGAGATCAACGCCTTGGGCACGTTTCTCTGTTGCCGCAAGGCGGGGCTGGCGATGGTCGGCCAGCCCGAGGGCGGCGCGATCGTGACAATCGGCGATTGGGCCATCGCGCGGCCTTATGTCGATTTTGCCGCCTACTTCCCGTCGAAAGGGGCCATTCCCGCGATGACCCGATCGCTGGCCGTCGAGCTGGCGCGGCGGAATCCGAGGATTCGCGTGAATTGCATTCTGCCCGGCCCGGTGATGCTGCCGGAGGACCTTCCGCCGGACCAGCGCGGCGAGGCGATCGCCAGCACGCTCACGCGCCGCGAAGGCACGCCGGAGCACGTCGCCCACGCGGTCGAGTTTCTGATCGAAAACGATTTCGTCACGGGCGTTTGCCTGCCGGTCGACGGCGGGCGGACGATTGCGTGAGGAGGCCGGATTGGGTGGCTCCTGGTCTCGTCCGCCAATGGTTTTGATTTCGATCGCGGTTCAATCCCGTCCGTCGTCTGGGAAGATCATGGCATCGGCGAATATGGTTTGGAAATCGGGGTCGCTCGACAGGTCGACGTGTTCGGTTCGGCGGGCGAGTTGTTCGGCTTGGACGCGGGCGGTTCGCGAGAGGGCGGCCAGGCGGGCGCCGGCCAGGGACGTGTTGCCCTGATAGCGGATGCGGTTACGCGGAATGCCCGGCGGCAGAAGGCCGATTCGCTGGGCGTTGCTGCGGCGGATGAAATTACCGAATCCGCCGGCGATCAGCACGCGATCCAGATCCTCGGGCTTCACTCCGGCGCGTTTCAACAGGATGGTCACGCCCGCCCGAATAGCCCCGGTGGCCAGTTGCAGCTCGCGGAAGTCGCGTTGGGTGACGAGAATCGGGCGGTCGCCGGCTGTTTCCGATTCCTCGGTCAGGACGAACGCCAGCCCTTTTTTGTGCGCGACGATTCGGCGGCGGAGGTCGCTCGGCACGCTTTTGGGCAGTTTATCCTGGGGAAGCAACCGGCCCTCGGAGGTGAGCACGCCGTGGCGGAGCAGTTCGGCAGCCAGGTCGACCAAGGCCGAGCCGCACAAGCCGACCGGGGCGACATTGCCCACCACGTGCAGGTGGAGCCGCTGGTCGAAGAGCACCTTTTCGATGGCGCCGGTCGCGGCCCGCATCCCTCGAGAAATCCTCGCGCCCTCGAAGGCCGGTCCCGCGGCGGTCGAGGCGGCGGTCAGCCGGTCGCCGGCGAATAGGACGATCTCGCCGTTCGTGCCGATGTCGACCAACAACGTGGGATCGTCGTTTTCGACCAGCCCGGTGGCCAGAATGCCCGACACCGTGTCGCCGCCGACGAATCCGCCAATGACCGGCATGACGTAGACGCGCCCGCGCGGGTGGATCGTGACGCCGAGCTTGGCGGCCGCGAGTATGATTCGCCGGGCCGCGGTGGGAACAAAGGGGACCTCGCCCAGGCTGCTCGTGTCGATGCGGCAGAACAACTGCTGCATGGTCGTGTTGCCCGAGACGGTCATTTTGTAGATCCGGTCGCGTCGGACGCCCGACTCCTCGCACAGTTCGCCGATCATTTCGTCGATGGCCTCGACGACGGCACGATGAAGTTCGTGCAGGCCCTCGGGACGTTCGCGGGCATGGAGGATTCGCGAGAGGACGTCGTCGCCCAGGGCGACTTGGGGATTGGTTCGCGACGCCATGGCCCGCTGCTGGCCGGTCGCGACGTCCAGCAACATGGCCCCCAGGGTGGTGGTGCCCAAATCGAGGGCGACGGCATGGCACTCGGCCTCGGTGTTGCCGGGCTCGAAATCGATCAACTCGTCTTCGTTGGTGACGACCGTTCCGCGAAAATGGTTTTCGCGCAATCGGCCGGGCAGGAGCCGCAGCATGTCGACGTCGGCTTCCAGGGGGCCGACGACCGCTTCGAGCCGCAGCATGTCGGCGGCCTCGTCGCCCCGGGCCGGGGGAGTCAGCTCGACGTAGCGCTTGCGCAGCGCGGGATCGGCCACCTCGGGCTCGCCTTCGACGATGTCGGTGAGAATCGTGTGGCGCGAGGGGAGCAACGACGTTTCGGGCACCTCGACCACGGCCGGCTCCTCGACGACCGCCTGGCACGCCAGCCGCCAGCCTTGCCGGATTTCCTTGGCCGAGAAGCACTGCTGGTCGACCAGCGTCGCCTCGCACGCCCCGCTCTTCATCCGCACGCGGCATTTGCCGCAGGTGCCCTCGCCGCCGCAGGGTTGGTCGAGCGTGACGCCGGCGCTGGCTATTGCCTCGATCAGCCGGGTGCCCTGCAAGACGTGGATCGTTTTTCCCAACGGTTCCAGCGTGACGGCAATTTCGGGTTCTTCCATCGCAATGCTCCCTCGGGGCAACCGGCGGCGGCCATCAACTTCCTCATTATCAGCGGGGGCGTCAACAAGTCAAGAATCGTCAGGTCCCCCACCCTTGACCATTCGCGGTCCAGCCGGGAAAATTAGTAGTATGCTGCGATGAGCGGCGCCGGTGGTCCATCCCATTTTGCCCGAATCGTCCCAATTATGCCCGTCAGCAGTCCCGTGCCCGACCCGCGAGGCCGTTTTGGCCCGTTCGGCGGCCGTTACATTCCCGAGACGCTCGTTCGGGCCCTCGACCAATTGGCCGAGCAGTACGCGGCGGCAAATCGGGACCCGTCGTTTCGGGCGGAACTCGAGGAGTTGTACCGGAACTATGTGGGGCGTCCTTCCCCGCTGTACCACGCTCGGCGGCTGAGCCGGAAGGTCGGCGGTGCCCAAATCTACTTGAAACGCGAGGACCTGAACCACACCGGCTCGCACAAAATCAACAACACGCTCGGCCAGGCGTTGTTGACCATGCGGATGGGCAAGCGCCGGGTGATCGCCGAGACCGGCGCGGGGCAGCACGGCGTGGCCACCGCCACGGCCTGCGCGCATTTCGGGCTCGAGTGTGTTGTTTACATGGGCGAGGAAGACATTCGCCGGCAGCGGCCGAACGTTTTCAGCATGAGATTGTTGGGCGCCGAGGTGCGGCCGGTCGGCAGCGGCTCGCGGACTTTGCGCGACGCCATCAACGAGGCGATGCGCGACTGGATGAGTTCGGTCGAAACGACCCACTATTGCCTCGGCTCGGTGATGGGACCGCATCCCTTTCCGGTGATGGTCCGCGATTTCCAGTCGGTCATCGGCCGCGAGGCCCGCGAGCAGTGCCTCGATCAATTGGGCCGGCTGCCCGATCTGATCGTTGCCTGCGTCGGGGGCGGCAGCAACGCCGGCGGGATATTTTTTCCGTTTATCGACGACAAACAAGTCGCGCTGCTGGGTGTCGAGGCGGGCGGGCGTTCGACTCGGCCCGGCGACCACGCCGCCCCGTTGAATTTCGGCCGGCCCGGCATCCTGCACGGAAGCTATAGCTATGTGATGCAAGACGACGACGGCCAGACGTGCCCGGTCCATTCGATCTCGGCCGGGCTCGACTACCCGGGCGTAGGACCCGAACACAGCTACTGGAAAGAGATCGGCCGGGCCAGCTACGCGACGGCCAGCGACGACGAGGTGCTCGAAGCATTCGACGTTTTGGCGCGAACCGAGGGCATTATCGCGGCGCTGGAAAGTTCGCACGCCGTGGCCAAGGCGATCGACGAAGCGGCCCGGCGCCCGGCGGACCAGATCGTCTTGGTGAACCTGTCGGGCCGCGGCGACAAGGACGCGGCCGAAATCGCGCGGCTTCGCGGGGTTGAGTTTTAATGCGTGAGTGGATGGAGAGCTTCGAGGCGACCTCGTGGGCTTCCGCCCACGGCTATTATTCTTGAAATCCCCAATCTCAGAATCTCAAATCTCAGAATCTCAGAATCTCAGAATCTCAAATCTCAAATCTCAAATCTCAAATCTCAAATCTCAAATCCTCTTCCCCATGTCTTCCATCGACCGACTTTTCGAGCGACTTCGCGCCCAACGACGCAAGGCCCTGATGCCATTCGTCACGGCGGGCGATCCCGACTTGGATTTCACGGAGCAGCTCATCGGGCGGCTTGCGAACCGGGGGGCGACGATGTTCGAGGTTGGACTGCCTTACAGCGATCCCATCGCCGATGGTCCGGTCATCCAGGCGTCGTATACCCGGGCGCTCGACCGGGGCGTTCGGCTGGACGACATTCTGGCGACGCTTGGCCGGTTGGCTCCTCGGATCGAAACACCTCTGGTTACCATGGGCAGTTACGCCATTATCCATCGGTACGGTCCGGCGGCATTCGTGGCCGAGGCCAAGGCGGCGGGCGTCGCGGGGGCGATCGTGCCCGACTTGCCCGTCGAAGAGTCGGACGAGCTGGCCGCGATCTGCCGCCGGGAGGATTTCAGCCTGATCCAGTTGATCACCCCGACCACGCCGCCGGATCGAGCCCGACGCATCGCCGAAAAGACGACGGGATTTATCTATTATGTTTCGGTGACGGGCATCACAGGCGAACGGAACAAATTGCCCCCGGCCTTGGTCGACCAGGTCGCCTGGCTGCGCGAGCAGACTCCCTTGCCTATCTGCATCGGTTTCGGCATCAGCCGACCGGAGCACGTTCGGGCACTGGCGCCGGTGGCCGACGGGTTGATCGTCGGTTCGGCCATTGTCCGCCGGGTGGCCCAGGCCGGCGAGCGACCCCGCAACGAGGTGCTTTCCGAAATTGAGCAATACGTGGGTGAACTCCTCGCGGAGGTGAACTGAGGAGCGAGGAACACGAGCACAAAACCAAAGTTGGACATTTACCCATTTCCTCGTTTTCTGTCCCACGTCGCCCTTATTCCCCCATGGCCCTGGCCAACCTCCCTGCCGCCTGCTACCCTATTGGTCATGCTTTACTTCAAAGACAAGGTGGTGTTGGTCACGGGCGGATCGAGCGGGCTTGGCCGGACGATTGCCGAGGCGGCCGCGGGAGCCGGCGCTAGGCTGGCCATCGTCGGACTTGAACCCGACGCGGTTCATCAGGCGGCCGACGAGATGCCCGGCAACGTCGAGGTGCTTGGGCTGGTGGCCGATTTGACCCGGCAGGACGACGTCGACCGCATGGTGGCGACCGTAGTCGAGCGATTCGGGCGGCTCGACGTGCTGGTCAATGCGGCCGGCCGGACCGATCGGCGCAAGGTGGTCGACACAACGCCCGAACGATTCCGCGAACTCATGGAGCTGAACTTTCTGGCGGCCGTACGTTCGACGCGGGCGGCCGTGCCCCATTTGTTGCGCCGACGAGGCCACGTGGTAAATCTCGGCTCGCTGGCGGCCAAGACGGCCGCGCGTTGGATGGGCGCCTACCCGGCCACTAAGTTCGCCCTGGCCGCCTATTCGCAGCAGTTGCGGCTGGAACTTGGGCCCGAGGGGCTGCACGTGCTGCTGGTGTGTCCCGGCCCGGTCGCGCGGAAGGACGATCGTCTTTATCCGTTGGAAGGACTCGAGGGGCTTCCGGTTCGGGCGCGGCGTCCGGGCGGCGGCGCCAAGACGCGGACGATCAACCCGCAATGGCTTGCCCAGGAGATTCTCCGCGCGTGTGAAGAGCGTCGGGCCGAATTGGTCGTTCCCTTCAAGGCGCGGATTCTTTTCGCCTTATCCCAGTTCTGGCCGCGGCTGGGCGACCGGATTCTGTTGCGAAACACGTAGCGAGTGCTCTTGGCGGGGCTTTGATCGTTCGTGTTGCGACGCTATCGAGAAAAACGCTTACTTGGCGAGATCGGCCTTGTCGTAGACTTCGCCTCCGGCGATCGTGGCCGACGCCTTGAACACGTTCATGTCGACGAAATCGCTGACGAAGTGGACCGAGCCGTCGCAGAACGCCACGTGGGCGCCTCCGGCATGGAAGCTGTTGACGCGCCAAGGGTGCATGATGGTTTTAATGCCGGGGCTGCTCGTGTCGAAGTTTCTCCAGGAATTGGGAGGCCAACAGAAATAGGCGTAAGTGTGCAGATTCATGCCCCGATATTCCCACTGGCGGGGATTCGGCGGCGAGTCATACTCCGGCTTGTCGTCCTCGGGCTCCGCCCGGTTCCGTCCCCAAGATTCGGCGATCATGGCCGTCTGAGACGCTCCGTCGGTGATGTCGGCCATCCGCGTCCTTGAATCGTTGAAGAACACGCCGTTGTTCGCGTTGGCGTGTTGAAGGTCGTTCGCGGCAACCGTGTACGTTCCATCCTCGTGCTTATCGATCTTGGCCGTGTTGAATTCGTACTCGTGATCTCCGGGAACCGCGTAGTAGTGGACAATGCGAGCCCGCCATCCCCACGTGCCCCAGGGGTTGGTCTCGCCGGTATAAGGGTCGCTCGGGCAGAGAAGAAAATTGAAGTGCTCGTCGCGCGATATGTACAAGTTGGGATCCGACTGCCTCGCTTGGGCGGGCGTCAATTCGGAGCTGCCCGAGGTCGCGTATTGGCCGTAAGCCTGCTGTTCGAAAACGAGTTGGTCGTAGGCGGCTTGATGCTCCATGTAAGGAAAGATCGCGTTCATCCACATGCCAATGTGCCGGGTCCATTGGTAATGATCTCCGATCGTGGGATTCTCCTTCTTGGGATACGCGTGAACCTCGCCCGCCGGGTAGTGCCCATGGCCGCTCTCGTAGTTGTTCATGGCCTTGGCCATTTGGGCCAGGTTATTGGTGCACCGGAGCCGCCGCGCCGCTTCGCGCGCGGCCTGGACGGCGGGCAAGAGAAGCGCGATCAGAATTCCAATAATGGCGATAACCACGAGGAGCTCGACCAGCGTGAAGCCTCGGACGGATTTTCTGGCGAGGATCATTATCATCACTCCTGAATAACAAAAATCACGCGCCCCTTCATGGATTGGACTTGAGTTCCAGGGGAACTTCATTCACTTGATTGGGTTTTATTTGAACCGTTAGCCCGGATTGGTCCGGGTCGCCGTATTGACCGGGGATAATCCACGGCTTGATTGGTTTGCTCATGTCGATGGCCATGATGCTGATTTTGTGCCAACCGACGAGCGCGCCCTTCTGGCCGGAGGTCGATATTTCGAATTTTCCGTCCTCCATGATGGCGCCTATTCCCATCGGGCCCGCGTTTCCTTTGGTCGAGTCCGGAAAGAACGAGACTTCGCCGAAGGGGAGCGGCTGTCCGTCGAGCGTCACGCGGCCATGGGTGACCGCCGTGGGAATCGCCGGTTTCGACTCGCAGCCGCCGGCAAACCACGGCAGCGCGCAAGCCCCCAACAGAATTATAGCGGTCATCGTCGTTCGGGCTCGCGGCATTGGCGTCTCCTTGTCGGTAATTAACCTTTCAACGCCGCGCAGGCGCGGCGGCAAACGGGGATTTCCGCCATTCGGCTGGGATGTTGCGAATTAGCTTATACATCACGAAAGCACGAAAGACCGAAAATCCGAAATCACGGCAGGGAAGGTCAAGAAATAGCGATGTCGTGCTTTCGTGTTTTCGTGATGAAAGAAAAATCGCGAGTAAGTGCCTCGCAAACCATCGCGGCGTCAAGAATGTCGATTTGTGCTGGTCCAGACGTAGCGTCATGGTGCTAGAAGAGCCGCGGGACCGATCGCGCGACACTCTATTCCCTCCCAAAGTTTAGGATGACAAATCCGCGCATGGGAATCAATGTTTTTCATGCACATGACGCAATTCGCGTCGACCGTGACGAAAAATATCAAGCGTTGAAACCGCGACGGAAGCGGTTGATCAATTTTCGACTTGTGGCAGGGACCGTGTTTGATGAGTTCGATTGCCGGATTACAACCCGGCCTATATGCTTACTTCTACAGTCCAAAGATGATATTCAACATAACCCTCTTTTGTGCAAGGAGTTCGGCAAGCACGTTTTTCATACCACGAAGGGCGCGAAGATCACGAAGCAAAAAGCAAATTTGCCCCGAACACCGCGTTTCTTCGCTTCTGGTGCTTTGGGCTT